>NZ_JADBGG010000039.1 GCF_014873765.1 Desulfomicrobium macestii
CGACTGCTGTATGCGAGGGGACTGAACGAGAGCCTCCAAGTCCTCGTTGGGTGGCAGGGGGCGGCTTGGGTCAAGCCAGCCCTGGTCGATGGCGATCGCTCGTAGTTGACCGGCCTTGCGCCGGCCCATGAGGCCAGCACGTTGTATCTCACGGTCGGACTCTCCAAGCCGCATCCGTGTGATGACGTGTCGAATCTCGTACATTTCGAACCTCCTGTTGGCCATCTCCCTTCCTCCTTGTGTGTTAGAAGAAAGGGGATAAACGCTGAGGAAGTCCGAGCGAAGTGTTTTTAAGGCTCTCTCAAGCCCGGGGTGGCTCCATTAGGGGTGCCCATGAACTGGCTCCATTAAGGGTGCCCACGAAATGGCGCTATTAGGGTGCCCACGGTTTGGCGCTATAGGGGTGCCCGTTCACAGTTGGTTCGCTGGACATGGACGGGCAGGGCTTTTACCAAACCCGAAAGCCAAAAAAAGGACATACCATGCATCATGACGCCTTCGCCATTCTGAACGCCCTGAAGTCCACGCTTGACGAGCATCGCCCGCTTGCTCCGGACCTCTTTCGGAGTCTGCGAAAGGACATTGTGCTGAGGTACACCTACCATTCCAACGCCATCGAGGGGAACCCTCTTACCCTCACAGAGACCAAGGTGGTGCTTGAGGATGGGTTGACCATCGGCGGGAAACTGCTGCGTCATCATCTCGAAGTCGTCAACCATGCCGACGCCATTACCCATCTGGAAGATCTCGCGAAGAAGAATGTCCTGCTCGATGAGAGCGGTCTCAAGGATCTTCATCAGCTTGTCATGCGAGGGCTCGACAACGAAGCCGGGAGTTATCGTGGCTGTAACGTCATCATCACCGGTGCAGGGCATACACCGCCCGATCATCACCTTGTCGATGAACACATGCAGAATTTTTTTGATTGGTACCGTGGCGAGGCTCAGATGCTTCATCCTGTGGAAAGGGCTGCCAAGGTGCATGCCGACTTGGTCATCATCCATCCCTTTCGGGACGGCAACGGCAGGGCTTCCAGGCTTGCCATGAACCTGGAACTCATGAGGGCAGGATTTCCGACCGCCATCATCCCGGTGGAGGATCGACTCGAGTATTACCAACATCTGGACAAAGCGGGGAAGGACGCGGACTATGGTCCTTTCGTCCAGCAGCTTGCTCAGCTGGTCGAGCAGAGTTTCAAGCCCTATTGGTATCTGCTCGGCTTAGCCTAGCTGGCGGACACCATTTAACAACAAACGAAAAGCCTCGGAGCCACAAGCTCTGGGGCTTTTCGTTTGTCGAGGACTTCATGGCTGATACACGGGCCGTGATGCGCTCCTGCCGTTGGTGGCGAGCGTGGCCACAATCCATTCTGAGCCGGTCATGACGCAATGATATCTTTCAATGCTGCTCAAAAAAAGTCACCGATCAATCTCTTTGATTTTACTGAGCAATTTTAATTTTCAAGCCTTCGAAGTCCTGCTTTTTTAGTCATTACGCAAAATTTTTGTTGCAAAAAGTTTAAAGCTTGATATAGTCCTCAATTCTGTGCTGTTTACTTTTTATGGGAGATAGTTATTCCTGTGTAATATTCATTTTTTAGAATTAATATTCATGTAAAATTTTTATTTTAATTAATAATTTTGTACTTTTGTATTTATATCGAATTTAGTTAGTCGATAATTGTATAATATTGTCTCGTTAATATTTATTATTGAATATTAATGAAATATAATTTTTGATTATTTTATCTGTTTAGATGGGGTTAGTTAATGAAATATTTTTCTTGCAATTATTTTTAAGTTTGATATTATGATAAATTTTTAGTTTTGTTTAAATCTAGGCGAGCCACAAGGTTTTGCTTCGAAGAAATGGTGCGGGTTCTGGCTAACATCACTGGGATTTTAACAAAAAAAGGGGAGAAAGATGAGTTCGAAAATACCAACACGGCGTCGCAAACAAAAACGTGATAAAGAGATATCGATAGCGGTTAACGCAGATGAAAAGGCATTGATTACTGCTGCGGCACAAGAACGAAATATGCCTGTGGCAACTTTTCTTCGCAACCTCCTTCTTGCCGATGAGGTAAAGCTTGAGAAGCCTAAGGATCCGCCCAAGCGTCCTTGCCGATCTGTCCCCAAAGCTGACCCGGTTTTGATTCAGAACGTTGTCATGGTCGGTAACAGATTGAATCAGTTAGCGCGCTGGGCTGAGTTGAACATGGATCGTGTTGATGCTCTTTCAATTTTGATTGAACTTAACGCGGTTCAGAACGTTTTGTCTAAGTTCGTTTGCGGTGAAATTGTAGAGGATGCGGCATAATGCTCATAAAATTTCTTAAATATGGAAAGGGCGATGCCCAGAGAGCAAAAAATTACTTTCTGAGGAATCATGACTGGAATGGTGAATTGCGCAAAGAAGTGAGAGTATTTTATGGAAATCCTGATCATGTTGCTTCTGTAGCAAACGCATTAAATAGTTCTTACTGTTATACTAGCGGGGTTCTTGCGTGGTCTCCTGAAGATGATCCGACTGAAGAGCAAATAGAGCAAACTATGCTCTTGTGGCGCCTCTTGGCATTTGCAGGACTAGACATGCAGAGGGTTGCTCATTGTGAGATTCTGCACAGGGATAATAGAGGTGGTGTACACATCCATACACTCACCGCTCAGGTTGATCTGACAACGGGTAAGCGCCTGAACATTGCTCCGCCTGGGTGGGCGGGCGATTTCTATCCTTTGCGGGACTGGCTGAATATTAAACACGGATGGGCCCGTCCTGAAGATCCGACTAGGGCCAGATTGTTGCGGCCTGGTTGGCGAGCATATTTGCAAGCAGACGCCGAAATACGCGGGCTTTTTCTTAAGCCTGACATGCGTGACGAGTTGCACGATTATATACTGGGCGGGATTCAGGTTGGGGAAATCCAAGATCGGGAATCAATGGTCCTTGCGCTTGAAGGGCGCGGGATTGAGGTGGCTCATCACGGCCGGCGGCATTTGAGCATTAAAAATCCCGATACGGGGAGAAATGTGCGTTTAGTAGGGGCAATTTATGAAAAACATTGGAGATCTGTCGACCTTCTTGCGAGCCCAGAACGAGGCCCGGAAAGAAGAGATGGCGAAATTGATGAAGGAGCAAGCCGACGCGCTTATGCACGATTTGAGGAAGCATGTCAGAGCAGGGCTGCGTTCAATAAAAAGCGATTTCGACCAACACGTGAACAACTTGAACGCGGGATTGACCTCAATCGAAGCGCGGACCGCTTCTTTGGAAAGCATACTTCGACAGCGGTGGCTCGCAGCCTTAATGACTGGGCTATTGGCTATTATCGGCGTGATTGGAATGGGTTTTTTTACAATGTTTCTGATACGCGACTCTGTAAGCGGCTTGACAAGGGAAAGGGAAGCTCTTGTCGCGGAAGTGACCCACTACCGGAAGCAATTGGACCAAGCAAAGGATTTTATCGCAAGTCTTCCGCAAAATATGAAGGTAGTACAAAAACCATCCGGGCTGTTCTTAGAAATAGAGTCAAAGGACGGACTGAAGGGGCTATCTCCGTACGAAGCGGACAATGGGAAAGTTTTTTTGAAAATACAGAGGTAATTTATGACAGAAATAGATCAGATTTTCATGAAAATGTTGCAGAGTATGTATGCGGAATTGGACTCGAAATTGAAAGAATTGGACGATTATTGTTTAATCTTGAAAAATTTTACAGAAGTTTGCGAAAAGAATACTTCAAGCTCCTCAAAGATACTGTAGAATTTGAGCAAAATGTTTCCGCACTAAAAGATGCTTCTTTGTCGTTAAATTATGAAGAAGGCGGTATTAATTGCCTGAATCGTGTCGATATGGAAGATTCGCATGATGTAAGTGATGACAAGTGTAATAAAAATATTTCTTTGCGTTTCTAAATCTGTGATAAAATTAAAAAAGTTATATTTATTAAATTATATCAAAACAATGCAGAGGTTTCTATGTTTAAAAATGAACAGAAAGTGTACAATGAGCATGAGGTTGCAAATATTTTGAATATTAGCGTCAAAACTCTTCAGCAATGGCGTCATCTTGGTAAGCCACCTGTTTATATTAAGTGCGGACGGAGTGTAAGGTATTTGTCTGATGATTTGATGAAATTTGTAGAGAATTGCAAAGTCAATCCACTCCGTGGTAGTAATTAATCCATAAATAAAGCACGGTAAGTTTTTCGAGAGTTTGAATCATTCATGATGTCGGCATTCTGATGATTTTCGATTTTAGGGAATTGGGGATAAAGTTCTGCCTCTTGTGCCTGCTTTTGGGCTGAGGGGTTATATCCGGAATCTCAAGCAGTGGACCCCGACCGGCAATCCGTATATCTCCTGTCGGCATGCAGCAGCAGGACATCATCTTTAAACTGAGTAGCCTCGCCAACCGCTTTCCGCGTGGGCTCGAGCTTTCCAAGCAGGACCTGCTTTTCGTCGGTTGGCTGTATTTTAGGGAACTGGCCACGGAGGCGGCGAGGATCTCCGACCGCGAACTGCGGCAGCAGCTTTCCCATGCTGCGGTACAACTCGGCATGGAGGATGAAGTCTCCCAGCCGGCCCAGGTCATTGACCGGCTGGTGCGATTCAGGATGGTGCGCACTTCGGTGACGGATTCGCGGGCGCAAGAGTACTGCCTGACTCGACTTGGCCGCAGTCTGGCCCGGGACCTCTTGGAAGATGCCGACTTTGGCAGCGAGGACCTGTGTACTCTTTTGAACCAGGCCCATGCTTCACTGCGCCAGGAGATGACGCAGGGTGATCCGGCTGAACTTGCCAAGTGGCTGACCCATTTCTTTCATGGCACCATTCGAGAAAAGATCGAGTACAAGCTCCTGTCCATAGAAGAGGGGCTCCTTGATCAGGAGCAGACCGCCAAGCGCCTGGGCAGTGGGCAGGACGAACAGGCCTTCGAGGAGGCCCTGGCCTCTGTACGCAAGGGGCGCGAGTATCTGGACGAACTGCTTGATGCGGTCCAGGACGGCTCTGCCTACATGCCGCTCATGGCTGCGCTGTCGGAATGCCATGACCGTTTTTCCCAGCCGGAGCTGCGCACCGCCATCGGGCGGGCGCTGGATTTTCTGGAAGGGATGCGCCACCGCATCGAGCGCATGCTTGCAAATCTCATTAGGTTCGTGCGGCAGTGCGTCTCCTATCAATCTTTCGTCGGCTCCCTGTCCCGTCGCGACGCCTTGGGTCGGCTGCAGCTCGACCTGCTGCGCTTGGCCCTGCGTGAACCCCTGACCATGCCTGTGGTCGGACAGAACCGTCCGTGCGCCATCAGCCTCGAATTCGGCGCTTCCCAGAACCAGGCCCCTGTCACCCTCGATCCGGCGGCGCTGGCGGCACTGTCCGCCTTCGTGCCCGAGCCGGTCAGGAACATCCAGGCGCCGTGGCGCGGCGAGTTTCTTGACGAGGCGCGCAGGCAATGGAGTTCCACCCCTTTCTCGCCCAGGCCTCTTGCCGCGTGGATTCGAAGCCTCCTGGCTCCGAACGCGGCCGATCCCGATGCCGAAATCCTGGCCCTGTGGTACCTCCTGAATGACATGCCGGCCTGGACGCCCGCCATCCTGGTCCGTACTGCCGACGCCCAGTGGGAAGCTCTCGGGCCCACTCTCATGCAACCCGTCATCCTGGACACGCCCCATGTCTGACGTCCCAATGCAAGATCCCATGCCCGACGAGGGCGACGGCAATGTCCTCTTCGCCTCGCCGGCCCTGTCCCGGCGCATCATCCACAGCCTGCAACGCGGCGAGCATATCGACCCCTTCATGGGGCCCGAGTTCCGCTTTCTGGACCGCAACCAGTCGGACTGGGAGGATTTCTTTGCTTTCCTGGGATACAGGCTGTGCCGCAGCGACCTTGGGGGCGAGAGCTTCTTTTATCTCAAGCCCGAGTGGGGAAAGATCAAGGCCGAACGACTCAGCCGCGGGGCGACCTTCCTAGGCATCTTTCTGGCCTGGCATTTCGTGACAGAAGGGGTTGACGGCCAGGAGTCAGTCCCGGCCGCCGATCTGGCGGGGCGGATTCTCTCGAACTTTGATTTCAACATGCTTGTTCCGGTCTTTCTGCCTGTTCAAGGGCGGGGTCGTCAGCGGGCCGAGACGGAGAAGAATCGCGATAAAATGATCGACGCCATCCGCACATTCCTGAACGAGCTGGCTCGCTACCGTTTTGTGGAGCTGCGACCCTCTGTCCGGGCGGAGTGGCGGGATCTTCAGGTCTACCGACTGCCGGGCCTGCAGCGTTTTCTGGAGATCAGCCGCAACGCGCTCCTGCACCAGGGCAGCGAGGCGACCGACCTGCTCGGTGTGGTCAGAACCCTGTGGGCCGGATTCGAGACTGAACCGGAAAGCGATGACAGCGACGACGCGGCGGAGGACGAATGAACCTGCCTTTTTTCAGCCCTGATCCGATCTGGGCCCGGGAACTGCTCCTCGTCGGGTATCAACTCTTCCCTTGCAGCCTGATCCCCCTGCACGGACGCCTGACAGTCCTGTCCGGCAACAACGGCGTGGGCAAGACCACGCTCCTGGACGCCATCCAGACCGTGATCCTTTGCCACCAGCAGTACATTTCCATGAACGTGGCCTCGGGCCAGAACGACCGCTCCATCATCGGCCAGCTGCGCCAGCGTGTGGCCTGGGCGGCCATCGGTATCGCCGGGCACGAGGAGGTCACGGCCATGGGCGTACGCCTGGCCGTGCGCCCCAGTGGCGAGCAGCTTGACCTCTCGCCCTTTGTGCTGCGGCGCGTGCCGCTTCAGGAAAGCCTGTTCCTCGACCCCGAGACGAGCACCATTACTCCGGATTTCCAGGTCCTCTCGCGCAGGATCCTGCAGGCCAACCCTACGGCCGACTACCTGCCCTTTGAGCGCGTGGATGATTACCACTCTTTTCTGCACGAGCAGGGCATCCTGCCCATCCCGCTCATGCGGCCCGGCAAGAAGAAGAGTTTCGCCGGATTGTGGCGGCAGATCACGCAACCGCGCCTGACGGACCTGCAGGCATTTCTGCAGGACATGCTCTGCCCGCCGCCCGCCAGGAAGATGAATTTCAGCGACGTGGAAAAGCTGATGCACGATCGGCGCGGCGTGGAAGAACGCCTCAAGCGCCTGGTCCGCTTCAGGGAGACGCGGCTTAAACTTGAGGAGCTGCGCCTTGCTTTGGATAGCGCGCGCCGTGAGAGCCTGGCCGCCGACCTTGTGGTGTCCTCGGGGCGTGTCCAAGCCTTGCGACAGCAGGAGGGCAGGCTCCGGGCGGAGCAGGAAAAGGCTCAGCAGGAACTGGAGGCACAGCAGACCGCCTTGAGCAAGTTGGAGGAGCGGGAGTCCGGGATTTCCTCTCAACGCGATCTTCTACAGAAACAGCAATCGTCGCTGGATGCCCAATTGCGGCGTCACAAGGATTACATGGCCGCTGGCAAGGAGCTGGCCGAGGCGGACAAGCGTCTTCAGGCCATTCTTTCCGAACAGGCGGGCATCACGGAGAAATGCCGCGTCGTGTCGGAGGAAATCACTTCTGGCAATGCCAAATGGAGAGAGCTTCTGGTTTTACGGGAACGGGTGGCCGGGCAGGAAATCCAGCTGGCCAAGGATGTGACGGCCTGGCGGAGCTTCGAGGCCGATCTGGCCAGGGCTGCGGAAATTTTGGGCCGCAAGATTGGCTCCGCCTTCAATGTCATCGAGGTCTGGAACGAGTGGGACGGGCCTTTTCAGGAACTGCGTCTTCTCTCCACGTGGAAGGAACAGCTGACGGAACTGCGCCGCCGCACGAAACGCCATGAAGAGGCCTTGCTGCTTTGGAAGGGCCTGGTGGCGGTAAACGCGGTGACCGATCCTCCCCAGCGTGAGGATGCTGAAGCCAGACTGCGCGCCGTCAAGGATGAAATCATCCGTCTGAGCCTCAAGGAGGAGAAGCTTGTCGCCGAGCGCGGCCGTATTCAGCAGTTGCGCGACACCCTGGCCCAGGGCCGTCCGCCCCTGCCGCCCGAGGCGCAGCGTATGGTCGATCAGGGCTTGGCCGATCCCGTGGCCATGGATTTTGACCAGCTCGACGTCCAGGAGGCCGCAACGTGGCAGACGTGTCTTGGCCCTTTTGCTCTGGCAATCCGCCCCAGGGATGGTGCCGAGATTCTGGACAAGCTGGAAGGAACGGACAGGGTTTTCGTGGTCACCTCCGAGGCCGGGGAAGAGGACTGGGCGAGCCGCGCTGCTGCGGTTGGCGGGCGGGGCGCTTTGGCCTGGTACGAGCCGCAGGGCTCAGTCTGGTTGTCCAGCCGCGCGCGTGCGGAACAGCTCATCGCCCTTGCTCGGGAACTGGAGGAATGCGACTCAACCATGGCCCGCCTCAAAGCCGAGCGGGCTTCCCAGCGGGCGCTGGAAGAGCGCCTTACCGCAGTGCTCGGGGCCTGGGACGCCCTGTGTGACCGGGAGAGCGTGGTGCTTGAGGAGGCACTGGCCAAGCGGGTCCGCGTAGTGTCCGAAGGCCAGGCCCGGACCAAGGCCTGCCATGACTGCGTCGAGAAGCTCAAAAGCCGCATCCAGTCCTTCGAACTGGCGGAAAGTCCGGCGCAGCTCGATGCCGTGCGCGCCAGGATCGCGGAGCTGGATCGAGAGGTAAAAGCCCTGGAAGAGGACCTCGCGCGGCTGCGCACCAGTCAGGAAGAATTTCAGAAGCGGCAGACCGAGCTTGAGCGGGAGCGGCGGGAATCCGAGAATTCAAGGACCAAAGCCCAAGCCCAGCGCGAAAGCCTGGAAAAAGATGAGCCCCTCGATGTCCTGGAGGGCCGCGTCGATTTTACCCAGGCCGAACTCATGGCGCGGCGGGTGGCGGAGCTGAAGAAGGAACTGGACTCCATCAAGGGGAAAATTCGCGCCGGAGCTGAGCAGCTGGGCAAACTGCGGGCTGATGTCCAGAACCGATCCACTACCCTGAACGACATGTCCGGCAAGCTTCGCCATGCGGTCCTGGAAATGGAGCAGGCCACAGCCCAGTGGGGTCGGTATTATCCAGCCGAAGATCCCGCCGCCCTCCACGGAGACTGGACCGAGGCCAGGCGCGACAAGGCCCGGCAGGCCTGGGCCGAGGCAAGGGTGGCCCTGACCGGGCAGCTGGAGCTTGTCTGCCGGGAATACGGCCAGGAGCTGGCCATGCCCCGGGACAGGGAACCCGATCAGCTGGTGGGCGATGTGCTGACCATGCTGCTGCCTCCCGACGTTGAGCTTGATCGCGAGGAAGAGAAGCTCAAGGCTCTGCGCGACGAACTGGCGAAGATCGAAGGCAAGCTGCGTGGGTACGTGGAAGCGATTCGCAACAATGTGGACGCCGATATCCGCGCCTTGACCCGCAAGCTGCAAAGGATCAACGACATCCTCTCTAACCTGGGCTTTGGCAAGGTTCGCAAGGTGTATCTGGAGAAAGTGCATGAGCCCGCCTACGAGGGGCTCAAGCATCTGCGGGGCACCGGTCAGCTGTCGCTCTTTTCGTCCGGATCGGCTGTGGGCTTACGTGAATTCCTGGATCAGATCCGGGAGATCATCGCCCGCCATGCCAAGGGCGCGCAACTCGAAGACGATCAGATCACGGATTACCGAACCTATGTCCGCCTGCGTTGGGCCATTGAGGACGACGAAGGCCGTGAACGCCGCAGCGGTTTTTCAAGCGGTGAGGGCCTCGGCATCAACCTGTCCATTTGCCTGAGCCTGCTTTTCTATGAAGGCTCGGACTCGGGCCAGCATCGCGGCAGCGGCATCCTGCTCATGGCCCTGGACGAGGCCGAGCGTCTTGATGAGCGGGCCATGAACACCGTGCGCGACCTGCTGGACAGGGTGGAGTGCCAGCTGGTGCTGGCCTTGCCCAGAATGCTCAACATCCCCGACTCGTTGACGCATATTCTGACGGCGCTGCCACAGGGCGTGACCCATGTAGGTGTGTATGTTCCGCAGGCGGCTGAGCCCGTTGCCGCAGGAAACGACGATGACGAGCCTGCCGGAGAAATTGCGTGAAGGACCTGACAGCAAGATGTCTGGCCTGGCGAGGGTTGCTTGAGCGGGGCAGGGTGGCTTGGAACGTCGAATTTGCCATGCTTGAGCGGGCGGGGATCGTACGGCGTGAGAAGAACAGCGCCGTGTTGGTCGAAGAGGAAGAACTGCAGCGTCTGCTTGCTACGCCCGAGTTTTCGGACGCCCTTGCCAAGCTGGATTCAGCCGAATCACTGGCGGCGGCCATGGGGCTTGGGTTACGGATCACCGATCGGGCGGCAGACTGTCTTCGCCTGCTCATGGCCCTGGAAAAAACCGAGCAGGCAGTAGGCTTGGTCTGGCGACAGCAACTCAGCGCCGAGCTCTTCGGGAACTCGAAGCACATCGGCTCCGTCTCCATCCTGTCCCGAATCTACGAGGATTGGCTCGCCCTTAAGCCCAGCCGCGGAGAGTTGCGGCTCAAAGCTTTTTCTCCGCTCACGCACACTGCAGGAGGCCCGGACTTGTCCGAGGTCACGAAATACCAGGGACAGGCCGTCCTGATGTCCTCTCATGCCGGCCCCCAGCAGTACGACCTCTCTTGCCTTTGTTTCATCATGACCTGCGAAAACCTCTCTCCCTTTCTGGAACTCACCCTTCCTGCCGGGCTCCTCGTCTACACGGGGGGATATGCCTCCCGAGGAGTTGCCGCATGGCTCAGATCGGCTCCAGCCTCATGCCGCTGGGTTCACTTCGGAGATTTCGATCCTGACGGGCTGACCATATTCGACAGGTTGTCCGTCGCATCGGAGCGTGACGGGGAGTTCTTTCCGAATCAGGAAACATTGGAACTCCTGCAGGCCGACCTGCCTGCATGGCAGGGCGCCAGAGCATTCAGGGAGGGATCGTTGCGCGGCGACCAGGCGAAGGTTCTGGCGAGGTGGGGTGGACGTCATAAGCTGCAGGCTGAACAGGAGCAGGTGCTTTACCAGCTCAGGAAACGCGTGATGCCCTTGGACGGGGTGCTTTTCTGAAGGGGCACTATGCAGCTGCGTGCACTTTATGACACGCAGCTGCATAGTGTTGTATTTGTATTGATTAGAATCCTGATGCGCGATTGCTTCTATCTGCAAAAAATTCATTCGCGCTGCGAATTGTTTTTTTCACAGAATCAAGGTCGTTGAAAATTTCATTCAAAGCAGGGATTTCAAAAGGACTGATTCTGAAATCGCTTTCAATCTTCGGCAGCTTAACATTGTCGATGTCTTTTTCCAGCACGACATCAATTTCTTCGTTATTGAAGATTTTTTTGACATTCTCAAAGTTAACGCCGGTTCCATCGTAGGCGCCGATAACAAGAAGATATCTCACGGTTTGTGATCTTTTCTGCTGGATATTCTTCTTGTTCTGTTCCCTACGGTTCGATATCTGGTTCAAAACCATATGGTAGTCATCGCCAATGCTTGGCTTGAGCTCGACGTAATACAGTTCACTGGTTTTTTTCGGATTTGCATATCTCCAGTCTGCAAGCAAAAAATCGGGGTAATTGTGCTTTTCATTATTTCCAGTGGGATATCTGTGCAATGCACGCTCGAAGAATTTTTCGACACGCGCTGAAAATTTCGGGTTAATTTCTTCATGATATGTGATTTCAATGGTTACATCATTGAACTTTTTCTCGAACGAAGTCTTGCAAGGGCTGATCTGCTTGAACTGTGATTCAGCCAAGTACGATCTGAATTCTTCAAAAAATGCATAAAACAAATCAAAGTCCCGGACAGTGTTCCTGTAAAGTTCTTCCGGATTGCTTACGATCAAACTTGCAGGAGTGCTGAACAAGAATTCTTCCTGCGTTCTTCCGTCCGTATAGTTTTTGAATGGAGAAACTGGGATGGTGAATGATTTTTTTTCGTTCTTATTCCAATTCTCCGATATTGAAGCTACCTCAATAGCCATTTTTTTGATTTCAGAAATTCTGTTGTTCATGCGTTCGCATACCATCTTGACGATGGGCATCTTGTCAGCGAAGTAATCGTTGAGATTATGTACATAGTATTCTTTGTCGTGATTGAAGATTTTCGGATTGACCATGTAGAACAATCTTAAGCTCACTTCTTCGGTCATATATTCAGCCTGCATTCTGTTGTGGCTTGGCGTTTTGAGGCCGGGTCCATGTTCTTTGAATGCAAGGTCGCACAGTTCAGGATACTGCTCGCGGATGCTGGCCTGGCCAACCATCCAAGCGCAGTATGACTTCTCGGCCAAAAGGACTTCGATGGGTTGTCCTTCGTACCTTCCAAACGGGACCAGGTTGTTGTCTTTTTTGTTCTTGCTCATAAGAAATCTCCTGTTTGTTTTTGGTTAAAAAAGTTGACTTATGAGATGGATATATATAGCTCTAGGTTAGTTTTGTCAATATATATTTTAAAATAATTGCGTTAAATTGAGATAATTTTCATAATATAGTTAAATTATTTAGATTTATTCTGAATTGATTTAGGGAAAAGATGAAAAATCGGGAGGGCTAGATGAGTCGAGCGGGCATGGATTTGGAGTTCGAAGACGTTTTCCGGCGGATATCCGAGCAGACTGATCTCAAGACGTCCACGAACCTTGCAGAGTTTTTGGGGATATCGAGCGCTTCAGTGTCGAAGCAGAAAACCGGGAACACGTTCCCGGCAGCATGGGCTATATTGATTGCAAAACAATATAATCTGGATCTAAATTATATTGTTTTCGGAGAAAAATATGCGGATAAAATGAGAAAAGATGATGAGGATATGAATGTCTTAATTAAAAATTATGTAGAAAAAAAACATGATTTTGAACTAAAAGATGGAGATTATGTTTTGAAAGCTCTTTCTGGTGAAATTGAGCTCATGATTGGGAGGTTTTTGGGTCATATTAAAAAGTAATACTTGTTTTTTTAAAGAATATCCTGATGGTAGAAGAGGAGCCTTGAACGGCTTTTCAGTTCGATGTCGAGGGTGCCCAGTTTATTTCTAGCCACGACATTGACTCTTTTTATGATGGAATATGTCGAGTTATTCAGTCGCTTCCGCTACGAATTTCCTAGCTGATTCCGACGATTTTGAGACCGGAATCAGTGGCCAATTTGAGCTGGAATGAAGACTAAAAACAACATTTGCTGCCTTTTTTTTGAATTTTGTCCGACATACATATGTCACGATGCTTGTCCGACACGCCAATCTTGGGGAGGTCACCCTTGTAACATTCCAAATCCCCCTATTGTCAGTCCTGCCAAAATCCCAAGGTATTTCTGCACACGAACGTCCAAGAATAGCCAAGGACTGGGAACGATAAAACCCGAACATTTTTGGACCCTCCAAAAGTTGGGTCTCACACAGCACGATTGACCTGATACACATGCTGCCCCTGTCACTGTCTCTTATATCGCTGCGCCATTTTTTTGATGGTCTTGATGGCCTCGTCCCTGAGCCACTGCGGTTCGATGATCTCGAAATTCCCTCCCCAGCGCAGGGCCCACCACAAGACCTCTTCCGGTTCCGCCACATCGACCTCGAAGAAGAGGCTCCCGTCACTGTTTTCGGTGAGCTTCTGCGAGGCGTGGCGGGACTCTTCGCGGATGAACGGCGCTATTTCCCCTGCGAACCAGACTTTGACGTGCTCGGGTTCCTGGTCCGAGGCGTAGATCCCGAAGACGTTGGTCCGCCTGCGGGCGAAATCGTATTCGCGCAGATTTGAGAATGTCAGCCCAAGGTCGCGTACGCTGCGTATGCGGCACACTTTGAAGCAGCGGATCTCCTTGCGTTCAATGCAGTACCCGTCCAGGTACAGGAATCCATCGACCACGAACACCTGATATGGCTCGACCTCGTAATCCTCGGCTGGCTGTCCCGGTTTGCAGTAGCTGATGCGGATGCGCCGGCGGTTGATGGTGGCGTTGAGCAGGTCGTCGACGATCCGCTCCTGCCGTGAATGCCCTTTATGGGCGAGATCCTGTATGAGAAGCGCCTTGCAGACGTCGCAGAAGGCTTTCTCTTGCCCGGCCATGAGTTTCGCCGCCGCTGCCCGGGCGTGCTTGGCCAGGAAGGACTCCTGCAATTCCCCCAGCTGGCTCAGGGCCAGGATGATGGCCAGGCGTTCATCGAGGCTCAGGTCCGGAATTGGCAGGAACGCGTCCTTTGTCAGCTTCTGCCGTTTGTTTGCCTTGTCATATTCAAAGCAGACCCCCAGCTTCTTCATGAATTCCCGGTCTCGGTTGTAGGTCGACTTGCCAACACCCAGTTCCTCTTGAAGCGCCTTGGAGGACATTTCCGGCTTGGTCTTGACGAGTTGGTAGAGGAGCAGGATGCGTTGCAGTTGCTGGAGCTTCTGGGATTCGTTGGCCATGCTGATCTCGAAAGGTTGGGGTTTGCTCTGATAATGCAGGCTGTGCGCACCAATTTGACCATCGTCCCGCACGTACGGGATCATGTCCGCGATCAAGGGTAGCCTGCCCGGTGATCTTGCGCTAAGAAACAGCACGTTTGCAGATCGTATAGGAAACATGCTGAAATTCTTCGACTATGTTTGGTAGTAGCCGTAATCTAGATTCCTTTTGAGGGCAACATAGTGCGCATTCGTTTTGGCCGGGACCTGGATGGTGAGAATGGGGCGTTCAGCGCCAACACATAAATTTACGACTTGAGCACAAAACTTAGTATAAAATATCCATCCTGCTTATTCGCGCACGCATTGTCGAACTCCTATGGGACTCTTATGGCAAACACTAAATTTAAAATATTCGATTTGACTGATTTTTTTAAAATATACTTTATTAAAATTTTTAAAATGTATCAAATAAATTGCTTTAAAGCCGTATTAATTCAAAAAGTTACAATAAATATTAAATACGTATAAATTTGTTGATTTTATATTTTTCATATTTTTACTTGTTTCGATAATAAATGTTGATTAACACTAGGTCTCTTAAAATTATGATTTTACTATACGACCTAAATCCGTGAAAAAGTTGCATTGAATATACAGTATTGAAACATTTTGCTCTTGAAATACATCAATGATATCGGTATATTGAACTTACTTTTCCTGAATAAGTTTTTGCACCCATTGGGTGCGGCAGGAGTTTGTGATGCTCATTACCGATATCAAACGAAACGAAGGAAATAACATTGGTCATGTCGGCCTGGCTTTGATTGGCGAGATGGCCAGGGTTTGCGGTCTGGATACTCTGGTTGACCGTCTGGGGCCTGGAAAAACTCCGCAGATCAAGGAGCGCGAAATTTTCCGCACACTGGCCGGCCTCATGTGTCAGGGCAAAACGGATTTCGATCATGTCCGCGAATATTACGGCGACGATTTCTTTGCGACCAGCCTTGGCCTTGGGCGCGTTCCTTCCGCCGAGATCCTGCGACAACGGTTCCAGCGAATCGCCCTGGAAACGGATCTTGATGCCCAGTTGCCCCAATGCTCGATCGAACTGTGGAAAAAGACCGGAATGCAGCCGGAAATCATCGAGATGACCAGAGACAAAAAGAAAGAGCACTGGGTGCGCCTTGATGTCGACGTCAGCATTTTCGACAACGCCGACACGGAGAAGGAAGGCGCCAGCGCGACCTACGACAAGAGATTTGGCTTCGCCCCGATCTTCGCCCATTTGGGCGGTGGGTGGTTGGTCAACGCCAAGCTTCGTCCCGGATCGAGCCACTCCAGTTGTGAGGGCACGGACGAGTTCATCCTGGAAAGCCTCGGGTATGCCAAGTCCATGGTCGATGCGAATATTCTCGTGGTGGCCGACAGCGGATTTGACAGCCAGGACCGTCTGGAAAAACTGTTCACGCAATCGCGCACCGGCTTCATCATCAAGCACAATCTGCGCAGGGAGCCGGTGGACGGCTGGCTCGCCACGGCCAGAGAGCACGCGCAGGAAGTAGAGAATTACTCGACGTCGCGGGAAAAAGGCCGAAAATATCGAGGATTCGTGATGCGCGAAGTCGGAAAAAAGAAAAGGAAAATCCGACAAATTTTCGAGGTCACGGAAGTGCTGAGCAAGGACGGCGTGTTCATGATGATTCCGGAGGTCCGCGTCTGCGTTTTGTGGACCAATCTGGAATTTGAGGCCGAGCAGGCTTTGAAGCTTTACCGCAAGCGGGGCACCAGCGAGCAGTATCACGGGGAATTTAAGACCGAGATGGACATGGAGCGTCTGCCGTCTGGGAAGTTTGCCGTGAATGCCACCTTTCTGCGTTTGGGCATGCTGGTTTACAATATGCTCCGGGTAGCCTCCGTGGACTTGGTTGTGGCTCGGATGCTGGGGCTGAAAAAAGCCAACCGTCGCAGAACCAAGACGGTCATGCGGAGCATGATGAACATTTGCGCCCGGATCACCCGCCATGCCCGCAAGGTGATCCTGCATGTCTCCTGCCCGGAGCCATGGTTCAAGGTGGTCTCTGACCTGTTCTATCGTCTCAAGACGGCGTAACGAAATGGTCATCAGGCTGTATTCCTAGGAGTAGTGCGTCTGAAAACTGCAAAAAGTCAGATCGCGGAGCTTACGAAGCGACAATTGTCCTTCAGTTGAAAATTTTCAGGTCGAAAGTCGCCTGGATTTTCGAAAAATTTGGTTGAAATTTCGAGCCAACAACGTTGGCAATACTTATTCACGGATTCAGGATACGATTTCTGGGGATATATATGTCATTAGTGAAAAATCGTCGAGGTACGGCAATTGTAGAAACTGACCATGGAATATTGCTCGTAGAAACAAGAAAAGGAATGATACTTCTTCCTGGTGGAGGAGCCAAGAAGCGTGAGCCGCGATTTGAAGCTGCTGTACGTGAATTACGGGAAGAAACGGGTTTGCTTGCTTTCAGTGCACTTTCACTGTTTGAGCATATTTCTTATTCAAATGCGCATCGCGTTGTATGGATTGTTGCATCAGGTGAGCCTCGGCCTTATGATGATGCGGTCGCGCTGCATTATTGTACTCCTGAAACTGTAAAAAATTTCAAAACCGCTTCACCTGCAACAAGGGAGATTCTCAATCGTTTCTGGGAGTACCAGAAAGAGCATCCGCAGTTGTTTACGATGTGGAGAATACCAAATTCCGGGATTTCATCTTGATCAAAGCGAGAGCCAAAGTCGGCTAATGTCTAAAATGCCTGCAGCCGACCGACTTTTGAACAAGCGAGATCTGTGCAGCACCGTCGCTATTTTTAGGCGGTTAAATTATTGTGGGCTATTTTCAAAAGGATAAACTTGCCACAAATCAGTTACTGCAATTTCATGTTGTTTGTGATTTTTCCAGACTTGAGTCTAAGCGGAGGACCTTCAATAAAATCTCTCCCTAAGGCATAGTCGTCACATCGAGGGCAAATTCTAATTATATCACTTTTTCTTTTTTCCCAAGTTTTAGGGAGAGATTTTATATATAGTGCATCTTTGATGCTCAGTAGGTATTCTTTAGATACCTCGACAAGTTCAAATCCGCATTTTTTGCATGTCCAGTTTGATTCTGTCATAATCTTATCTCATGAATGTAAATATTGTAGTTTGAAATCTTTCATTAGAATTTTTTTGTTTTAAGCAAGTTGCTAAATATTGATTCTAATTCAGAATTTGATCCGCGCAATCCATTAGTAACCCTCGTTGCCCAGTCAAAATATTCCTGCTTACGCTCCGCAGACCAGTCTGCCGGGGGCGCAGTGATAATATTTCTTAGATTGCAGATCTTGTCGGCAAGTTTTACCAACTTGGCTTCGGGTGAGCAGTGGGGCGCGTGTTCGATCTGTTTTTCTTTGCGGACATGCTTGGGCAGGGATTTGTCGTCAGTCAGTTCAAGGACGATGGACGTGATTTTTTCGCCGAAGATCGACTTAAGTTCGTCGGCAGTGGTTGCCGTATCTTCAATGGTGTCGTGCAAGGCGGCGGCGCAGAGAGTTTCGATGTTGGTGACGTTGCCCTCATTGGCCAGGACGTCGACCAAGGCGATGGGGTGGTTTATGTATGGCGATTCTGCAGCGTCTTTTCGGCGTTGGGTGCTGTGTTTTTCAGAGGCAAAAGCGATTGCTCGGACAAGAAGTTTAATTTCGTTTGGACTTGCATTCATTTTTATGATCCTTGTTCGTGTTGATTTATATTTTGGAAATCTACACAGTATTATCTCTCGAGTCAAAATACAGAATTATTTTTTCGAATTGTATGACTATTGACTTACTTGTTCCAATTCCATTCTCGATAATGTTTACAAATCGGATTGCTGCACCCGCAATTAACCGGGAGGCATGCACAATGCGAACTGCAGCCATTGTCATACAAAACGTCTGAGCCCATGGGATAGTTGAGAGGGGCACCACACTCTGGGCAGACTTTTCCGCCACATTTTTGGCAAATCCATGGTCTGTATCCATGGAGATATTCTTGCCTTGCCTTTTCAATTCTTTCGGGCGTCCATTTTTCCTTTTCTCCCCACACGACAAGATAAAGATTTGAATTTTCAGCAAATTTAACTGATTTGTTCGGAAAATCCTTGTCGCCACCTCCTCTGTACTTCGAAGACAGGCAGGTTCCGTGCAGGGTTTGTGCGGCGATGCGCACTCCACCAGTCTCTTCAAGCGTTTTGTCGCAAAGGATGCAGCGTTCGGATGGGACTCGTCGAATGCATGAATTGTCGGACGATTCCTTTTTGTTTGATTCAGAATTCAATAGTTTCTCCTTGAGTTCGATAACTGCTGGCGCTTGCATTTCCACTGCCGAAGAGTTGGCATGACTTGCTTGATTTCGTGGTTATCCATGCAATCCCCTTATTCCGTGGAGTTTTGCAATGCAGCTGCAACTTCTCTGACAATCGGCGTCTTGTCCTTGAACCTGTGCCCGCCTGTCTCGAAAGCCCTGATCGTCGCCGCACCCTCGAAGCGTTTGATTACTTCCTGCGGGTTGATGAGATCGTCATCCAGGTTGACGACGACGGTGATCGGGATGTTTTTCGGCGGCATAGGGACTTCGATCTCGGGATAGTTGTAGAAATACGGGTTGAGCAGGACGCAGGACAGGCCAAGGCCTGCGGGCAGAATGCAGGCCATGCGATAGGCCCAGT
This sequence comes from Desulfomicrobium macestii, assembly GCF_014873765.1. Classification (NCBI taxonomy): domain Bacteria; kingdom Pseudomonadati; phylum Thermodesulfobacteriota; class Desulfovibrionia; order Desulfovibrionales; family Desulfomicrobiaceae; genus Desulfomicrobium; species Desulfomicrobium macestii. The sequence goes on from NZ_JADBGG010000039.1 coordinate 19,065, forward strand.
AGCCGCCTAGGGAAATGCCGACGATGAGCGCACCGGGGTGAGGGGAGATGCACTCCTTCAAATAGGCTTCAATTTCTCCGTGCGTGCGTTCCATGGGTTTGTAATCCGGGATGAGCACGGTGTGTTCCTTGGAGAAATGTTCCCGGATCGCCTTGCCGCTGCCCGAGCCTTCCGGAGTGGACTGTTTGCCGTGCAGGAAAATGATCGTTCTTTGCATGATGGGTCTCTCTTTGCTGATTGTGCCGCCAGGACGCTTTGCGCCGGAGGTCATTTTTCCCAAAATTCCTGGCGCGCCCGGGAGATGAGCCTGAAGACCTGGCCGTCATCCGTTCCTCGGGTGCGTCCTGTCAGGCCTTCGATCCAGCGATGCGGCAGTCCCTTCATGCCGTGCAGCGCACCGACAGCGGCCCCGACGATGGACGCAATGGTGTCGTTGTCCATCGTGTCGTTGACAGCCCGGACGATTGCTTCTTCCGGGTCATGGGCGTGGCGCATGAGGATGTAGAGGACGCTGGGCACGGTCTCCAGCAGATAGGCTCCGGAGTGCCAGATTTCGCAGGCCTCCATGACGCTCAGGTTTTCGCCGTATGCCCAGGCGAGCTTTTCGCTGACAAATTGGTGCAGCGGGCCATCGAATGAATACTTCATGCACCCGCTTCTCGGAGCGTAGCCGATGGCGCCTTGCAGATCGGCGGCCAGGGCTGCGTATCTTTCCGGCCACCAGGCGGGTTCGGGAGCTGTCTTCATGTCCAGCAGTTCCCAGAGCATGACCGTGAAGGCCAGGCAGGAGGATGTGGACGCATGGTCATTGTGGGTCATCATGGCCGAGAGGGCCGTATCGGTCCAGATGTCCGTGCCGCCGTGGCGCAGGTGCGGGATGAGCATGGGGGCGATGCGCATGAGCGCGCCGTTGCCGGCGGAATGCGGCCCGCTTTCGTACCAGGGGCGGCCGGATTTGAACGCGTCCAGGAAGCCCTTCACGGTCCGGCCGATGCCGTAAATCCTGCCGCTGTCCGCGAATTTGCGGGCCAGATGCTCCGGTATGAACTCTCCCTTGTCATCGAGCAGCTGCTCCAGGGTCCAGAACGTCAGCTGAGTGTCGTCGCTGGGGTATCCCATTGCACTGCCAGTCCGATCCTGGGCCAGATAGTCACGGATTTCACCATGGAGTTGATGTCTGACCAAGGGAAGCCTTGATTCCGATGTGTTCCCGAGGGAATCGCCGATGGCAGCGCCCAGCAGCATGCCCTCCACGCGGTCGAAGTCGAAGTCCGGCCCTTTGGGGGCAAGCTCATGGTCGAAGATTGCGCCGCGCTCCAGCCGTATGGCTTTGGTCTCAAACAGTTGGCGGAGTATGGTGGCGTTGATCTGACGCTTCTCGTTCATTCTGGGGCTCCGGGGCTTGCGGTTGCTGGGTTCCTGGGTAGCGCAGGCAAGGGGCGGATGGCTACAACTCGTCATCGGCTGGTCGATATGGTCAGGGCTGCTTGGCTGACCATCCCATGGTTCCGCCTCGCAGGCATGGGCTTCCATGGCGATGGCGTGGAGGATCTCTTCATAGCAGGCCGCCCCAAAACGGCGATCTGCTGCGTCAGCGAAATAATCCAGACCGCTTATGTATGCTCGAATACACCGCGCGCCCTGGATTTTTTTGCTTCCTTGCATCTCACAATTTTTGAACGACCTGCGAATTTTGAATTTTTCAACAGCCGGATAAGGGACATGGTGCTGAGCGCTTTCGTTCATCGTGCTCCTCGCTGGTTGCGACGAAGGTTTGGACGTGCTTGACGCATTCCTTGTGCAGTTTGCGACGCGGCGCGGCAATCATGGCGGGCTGGATGGTCCCGTGATGCTGGGACGATCAGTGAATCCCGAATCCTGGCGGCGTCAAAAAGAAATATTGCATATATTCGTTACTTGTGCGTAACTAGCGACGTTTTGCACGGGAGGTGATGATTGGATTGCAGGGCGCGCATACTCGAACTGGCTAGGGCCAAGGGCATTATCAGGGCCAGGGATGTCGAAGAGAGCGGCTGTTCGCGGAATTTTCTATACGAGATGCACAGAACAGGAGACCTGCGGAAAATTTCCCCAGGACTTTACACGCTTCCCGAGGCTCCTGTCACAGAATATTCAGATCTGACTGAAGTCGCGAAAAGGGTTCCCCATGGAGTTGTGTGTCTTATTTCAGCCTTGTCTTTCCATGAACTCACTACACAGATACCCCATGAGATCTGGATTGCCGTTCCCAAAGGAGCAAGGCGTCCGAGAATCGCGTATCCGCCTCTGAATCTGACTTATGTCTCAGGTCAGGCGTATTCGTTCGGCATCAGGGAGCACGTCATGGGCGGGGTACCTGTCCGGGTATACAGTCCCGCCAAGACCGTCGCCGACTGTTTCAAGTTTCGCAGCAAGGTGGGTCTGGACGTGGTTCTGGAGGCGCTTCGGGAAGTTTGGCGATCCAGGAAGGCAACCGTGGGCGAACTGATGGAGGCTGCCGAAGTTAATCGGGTGTCCAGGGTCATGCGTCCGTACCTGGAGGCTATCGTATGAGTGGCGGTGGGCGGTAAACTCGCGGGCATTCCATTTTTCAGCGTTTTTTGAATAGGGCACGGGAGAGTTGCGATGACTTCAGCCTTCTCTTGGCCCGCTATTAAGGCTTACTTCTGCCTGATGGATTGCGCCATTCCAGCCTAATCATCCCCGTCATCCTTACCGGCTAATCACCTAATCACCCTTTCCAACCAAAAAATAAGTGGGATCTTCCCAGCCTCACGGGACGATCATCGTGTTCTCGATAGCCAGTGATCATGCGGACTTGGTAATACTGATCTCAAGCGACCTGCTCCGGCAGGTCCAGGATTTCAGACCCAACCGTAGACCATTGGAGAGACCACATGAGACGAATGTTCAGAAGAAGCAATTCTGGTTCCATCGATTCCACGCCCGAAAGTCGCTATGCGCGGATCAAGACGGCGGGCTGGCTCATGCGTCTATTTGACAAGCGGATTGTCCTGAGCTCGGAACTTTTCGCGTGCACGGCGTGGTGTCTGGGTGGGCTTGATTTCTGCCTGCAGGGCCTCATCAAGGAGGCTGCGTCGTACGTTCCCGTGTCCAAGAGCGAGGACGAGATGGCGACTCTGGAAGAGCTCAAGCGCGTCTCCCTCTACAACCTCGGCAATGCGCTGGAAGATTTTCTGCAGGAACATCCTCGTCATCACAAATCTGCCCGGGCGCTGCTTCAGGCTGAGTGCAGGGATATGCATTCCACCCGGATGAAGCGCCCTCGTTCGTACGCCATGGCCGCCAAGCGACTGGAAGAGCTGTTCGGGCTTGATCGGGAGAGCGTTGATCTGTGCGAGTTTCTGTTCATCAACCGTTCCTTTGAACCAGTGGAAAGCTATTTCGAAGACAACCTGCAGGCCATGCGGTTTGGCGGCATCGATTTTCTGGCTCACATGCTCGGCATCACGGCTTCGCGGTGTCGCAACATCCTGCGGGAACTTGCTTATCTTGGTATCGCTGAAGTTGATCGAAGACACGTTGCCCTGGAAGATTCCATTCGTGATCTGTGGACCGAGAGCGACTCAACGCGTGTATCCCAATCTTTTTGCCGCCCATTGGAAGGGGAGGCGCTGCCGCTCGAAAATTTCAGCATCCCCGCCGAGCAGGTGGAGCATGTTCGCGCCTTGCTTCGGCAACCAAGTGACCGACCCATGCATATCCTTCTCTACGGCGCCCCTGGTAACGGCAAGACGACTTTCGCCCGAAGCCTGGCTGCGGCCGAAGGCATTCCGGCCTGGTCCGTGAGCCCGCCTCAGGGCGCGGATAACGACCGCCGCGCCCAACTCACCGCCGGGGCGCGCATCGCCTCCCAGCATGACAAGGCATTTTTGCTCGTGGACGAGGCGGAGCGCATCCTCGATTGCGACATGTTCTCTCGGGAAAAAAACGTGGATAAGGCCTGGCTCAATACCTTTCTGGAAAAGCCCGGCCAGCGGGTGGTGTGGATCACGAACCACGTGCATCACCTCGAAGGGGCGGTGCGGAGGCGGTTTCATTTCAGCATTCATTTCGAGCCGCTGGGGAGAAAGGAGCGAAGCGCCATGTGGCGGCAGATCCTGGAGCGGCGCGGCGTGCTGAATCGCGTGAATGACGCTGAGCTGGCAGACCTGTCCCGCACCTACGATGTTCCGGCTTCGGTCATGGAAATGTCCGTGACCCAGGCTGCGGCGCTGAGCGGGAGAAAACGGAGCGCCTTTGTCCCGGCGCTCAGGCGCGTGGTGGATTCCTATCAGACGCTGCTGCGTGATGGAGGCAAGCAGCGCAAGAAGATCGCGGTGGCGCCGCATTACGACCCCAAAGGCGTTAGCCTGGAAGGCTCCGTTGATACCTTGGTGAACAAACTGACTCGGGTGGATCACATGCTGCGCAGCGGCGGCGAACTGAACGCCGGCGCGGCCACGATGCTCTTTTACGGCCCTCCCGGCACCGGCAAGACCGCCCTCGCTCGGTATCTGGCAGACCGGCTGGATCGGGAGTGCAAGGTTGTCCGCGCCAGCGACCTGCTCGGTCCGTATGTCGGCATGACGGAAGCGAACATCGCGGAAGCCTTCCGGGATGCGGAGCGCGACGATGCCGTCCTTGTCATCGACGAAGCCGACAGCTTCCTCTTTCCAAGGGAAAAAGCAGCGCATTCCTGGGAGACCACCCAAGTCAACGAGTTCCTGACCGCCCTCGAAGAATGCCGGGGTTTCTGCATCTGCACCAGCAACCGCCGGGAGAACATGGATCAGGCAGCCATGCGTCGGTTCAGTCACAAGATCGCATTCACATACTCCAAGCCGGAGCAGGTGAAGACACTTTATGACGCACTTCTAGCGCCGCTGGCGTCGGAGCCAATGTCAAAAGAGCTGGAAACGGAACTGCTGGCGATGCGTCGCCTGACTCCGGGGGATTTTCATGCGGTTCGCTCACGAATGCTTTTTGATGGCGGAAAGGGTGTAAAACATCATGTGTTGCTTGAGGGGCTACGCCAAGAGCAGGAATTGAAGCTCGATATTACCGGGCGGGGAATGGGGTTTTTGTGAAAACGGCGGATTCGGGAGGTAGCCCATGAGAAATGAAGAAAAATCAGAGTGTTGCATTGTCGGTGTTGGCGGTGCCGGGACAAATATCGTGAACCGGGTCCATGCGTCCAATATCTCGGGGATCGATTGCATCGTTGCCAATACCGATTTTGCATCACTCCGGAACAGTCCGGTTTCAAGACAAATTCAGCTCGGATATGGCGGTCGTGGGGCTGCCGGTTGCCCTGCCTACGGCAAGGATGCAGCCTGGAGGAGTTGTCCGCAGATTCGAAGCGCTCTTGAAGGGTATTCCCTGGTTTGCGTTGTGGCCGGCCTTGGCGGTGGAACTGGCACTGGGGCAAGTCCTGTCGTTGCTCTATTGGCTCTCGAGTCGGGTGCTTGCGTTGCTATCGCGGTGACAGTCCCGTTTGAATTCGAGGGGGAGGCTCGTGAGAGAACCGCCAGTGAAGGTTTGAAACTCCTGAAAGGTATTTCGGACGAGATGTTGGTCTTCGATAGTGATGTATATTTTCGAGAGAATATTCCATTTCAAACTCTCATCGACAGGATGGATGCTAACATAGGAAAATTGCTGCCAAAGTGGATACGATTTTTGATCGAAGAATCAGTCCAAGGGTGACAATGACTCGGTGTTAGCATGGTTACGGGCCATTTTACGGGATCTTGCCAACGCTGCTCTATATGGACTCAGCGCTTGTCGGGAGAGAAATGATTGTAAACGCGCAGTCGGGAGATTGAGACGTGATTATCGATCAGGAATATTGCGACTTTGATGCGTCAACCAGACGGCTGACAGTGTTTCTCGGCAGGGCTTTTGGTAATCCGGGAGACCAGGTGAGGCTGCGGTCATGGGAAGAGGGCGGGGGTATCGAGGTCAGGCAGGGGCGGGAGTGGCAACGCAATGACGAGGCTTTCGACTACCCCGTCTCCTCCGCAGAGGTTGTGGAACTCGATGCGCATCATCCCGTCAGGGCCTATTACGATACGCTTCCGGGAAATGCGGCCCAGGTTCTCCAGCAGTTCACCTCACATCAGTGCCGGCTGATTCATGTGCTGCGGCAATACCCACAGAGTGAAGAGATGGCCAGTTCAGCCCCCATTTTGTGCTGGGCGGCGTCCTCTCTTCTGGGTGCATCACCGAGCAAAGGCGAGATCGAATCATTATTTGGAAGTCGGCGCAACCTCATTCTTGAAAGATTCTGTGGCATCGGGAGCGCGTCTCGTCTGAAATTTCTTACAAAGATTCGCGATTTTTCCTATCAGCATGAAGACCTGCGGCTGTTGAAAGGCATGCTCCGCCATGAACGTCTCATGATCAAGCTGCGTCATGTCCGGATGATCAACTGGCCCGTCCTGCGACTGTTTTACAAACAGCCATATATCCTGGAAATGAAGTGCGCACTGGATTGCCTCTCGGCAAGTAATTGCGGAGATGCGTTCATGTTTCTGAGCACAGTTGGTATGTACATCAGGGACATCCGGCGCATGTGCCAGACAGCAAGCCTGGAATATCCCTGGGCGAGGATCTGTGCCATGAAGAGCGCCTTTCAAATCAAGAACCTCCATGACGCGATAGCCGTCGAGTTGAGCAGGAAGAACGCGGAGGCTATCATCGAGAAATATGGTGAAGATCTGCCTCCTTCACCCTTGAGAGGAACTGAGAATATTGTTCATATCTCCAAGGTCAGGGAGCTCTTGGTAGAAGGAGAGGAAATGGCGCATTGCGTGGGTGGATATGTGGACCGTGTGATGAGCGGGGATGTTTTCATTTATCGCATTTTCGAACCGGAGAGGGCGACCTTAGAGGTGGAGAGGATGCCGGATGGTAAGTTTCGAATTGTTCAGGTCAAGTTGTATAAAAATAAAAATGTAAGTAATATGACACTTATGTTATTGAAAGACTGGTTAGGAACTAATAGGTGCAATTCTGATCATTCAAAATTTGAAATAATATTGTAATATGTTGTGGGTAATAATTATTATAACTAGTTCAGTGTGTTGTGTAGTTTGGATTCTATGATTTCTTTTATTTTCATAATAGGAGGTTGTGTATGGAAATTTTTGAAGAAGCTGTGCTTGCATACATTTCTGCTGCTCCGGGGAGATTTGTTAAACCTCAGTATGATCTAAAATACAAAGATGGCGTCGGTGGTTCGTGTCCAGATTTTGTGGTAATCGACTATATAAAGAAAACAATATACGTAGTCGAGGTGACAACAGCATCTGATGCGTCTACTATTATTTCCAGAATTCGTGAGCGTGAAACACGGTGGTTCATCCCGCTAAAAATTGAAATGTCGCAATGGAGTGAGTCTTTCGCGGAATGGAATTATCGTGTAACATTGTTTGTTCGTGATTCATTGGTTGATAAAATAAAAAATGAAGCAATGAGTGATGTTTTTGCTATACCTTTCGATGAAAAAATATTTCCGTGGAAGTGGACTTGGAAAGAACAGCAGCCATTAAATCCTCTTGAGTAGTTCGGTGTCATCTGCGTTGAATGGATGTTTAGAACGATCAAGATGTTGATTAAGTGTATTACATGAGCCTACAGCTAGATTTCCTAGCTGATATTCCTGTGAACTAGTCTTGATCTAGTCATGATGCTTCCTGTCATTTGTGTTGTGTCATGGTAGTGAGTGCTAGTAGAGCATTATAGAATATTTCATTTTAGACTTTGGTTGTTATGGTGATTGAGGAATACCCATAAAAGGCTGTGTTTAAAAGTATTAATTGTCAAATTTGTTCGGTATGCCCGGAGCGTAAGATGTGGAGTGAATTTGAGCACATGAAGGGTTTTGAAAAGGAAGCAGATTTGGCTAATATGCATGGCCACCCTCAGGTGTCTTCACGGCTGTACTTTCGTAATGATTTTATGGATGTTGCTCGCGTTGTTAATCCAGAGTTATGCAGAGGTGCTTTTGAGCGACGGCCGTGTGTGAGGAGATTAAGATATATAGGGCAAGAAAATTTTGACCATGATTACAATGGCAGGAATCGGCATTATGTCTACGGGCATATATATAACTCTGTCGATTTTAACGGAGCAACATATTTAATTAAAGAAACAGGTATGATAACCGGAATGGCTTATTTTGAAGTCGTGTTTTAATTTATGTGTATTGACTCATAACAAGGTATAATATTTTTAGTGTCATGACTAGAACAGCGGGTATGTTCTAGTCATGATCATTATAAAATATCGTTGAGGCGTTAGGGAATCAAATCAGGACAATGCAGCATCTGCTTGCATACAAAGGTACGCGACCAGCTGGGGGTGTAAAATATTTTGTGTAAACGGTCAGTTGTCGATAATCGACCCCACAAGGAGACGACATGACCGCACGCAAGCCACTTCCAGTCGACCTGATCGACGCCCTCCTGGCGGACTACAAGAAGCCTGAAGACCTCATCGGCGAGGAAGGCCTTCTCAAGCAACTGACCAAGGCCCTTGTCGAACGCGCCCTCAATGCCGAAATGACCGACCATCTTGGCCATTCAAAGCATGCTCCCGTCGCAAACCCCGGCGGCAATACCCGGAACGGTAAGAGCCGCAAAACCCTCAAAGGCGATTTTGGCGAATTTCCCATTGAAGTTCCCCGTGACCGCCAGGGCACCTTCGAGCCCCAGCTTATCGGCAAGCATCAGACCCGCTGGACGGGCTTCGATGACAAGATCCTGTCCCTCTATGCCCGGGGCATGACCGTCCGCGAGATTCAAGGCCATCTGATGGACATGTACGGGACTGAGGTGTCGCCGACGCTCATTTCCACGGTCACCGACGCGGTCATCGAGGACGTCAAGGCTTGGCAGTCCCGTCCTCTGGAAGCCTTGTACCCCATCGTCTATCTGGATTGCATCCATGTCAAAGTGCGGGACAGCGGGGCCGTGCGTGTCAAAGCCGTGTATCTGGCCTTGGGGATCAACCTGCAAGGCGAGAAGGAGCTGCTCGGCCTTTGGATCGCTCAGACCGAAGGTGCCAAGTTCTGGCTCCAGGTGGTCACGGAACTCAAGAACCGTGGAGTGAACGACATCTTCGTTGTCTGCGTGGATGGCCTCAAGGGCTTTCCTGAGGCCATTGCCGCGGTCTTCCCGTATGCCGACGTCCAACTCTGTCTGGTGCACTTGGTGCGTCACAGCCTCAAGTTCGTGAACTGGAAGCAGCGCAAGGAAGTCGCCGCCGATCTGAGGGCCATCTATACTTCGACGACGGTAGAGTCTGGAGAACAACGACTCACGGAGTTTGAAGAGAAGTGGAACCAGACGCTGGCACCCATCGGGCAATCCTGGCGCAAGAACTGGGAACGGATTATCCCGTTTTTCAGCTATCCCCAGGAAATCCGGAAAGTTATCTATACGACCAACGCTATCGAATCGATCAACATGAGCCTGCGCAAAATCACCAAAAACCGGGGTTCGTTCCCGAGTGACGACTCCCTTGCCAAGCTCTTCTATCTGGCACTACAGAACATCAGTCGGAAATGGACCATGCCAATTCGGGATTGGAAAGCCGCTCTGACCAGATTCAGCATCCAATTCGAAGGCAGGATGATCAACCTCTAACACTGCCGTTTACACAAAATTCCGGACACCCTCGGACCAGCTTGCGCTTCAGTGTCGCCTTTCGCTCCTTGCACGATTCCAAGTTCCACTCCGGAAAAGCATCCGCGTGCATTTGCACTGTCCTGAACTTGCTTCGAAGGCGGTAGGAGGGTAGTTTCACGGTCTTGTAATCCTCATTGCTGATCGAACGATTGAGCGAGCTTTCCAGTACCATGAGGTTTCCGATCCGGTTCAATTCATTTTGCCACAGAGCATGCACCTTGGCGCGTTCGTTTTCGTCTTTGTGGTTCACTGACTCAATGTGCTCGATGTCGATCTCGGTGTCGAAGATCAACTTCCGCATTTCTTTAGCATCAAGTTTATTATCCTCCAACTCATCAAGGAAAGCCACCAGTCGGCACGCCAGCGCCTTTGTTCTCACGTTGTCGGCGATGGAATAATTTTCGAACGCATTCTCGATTTGTTGTTCCTTCTCCGCTGCAGTACTGCGGAGAAAGTTTATCAACTCATCCGCCGTACTCGTCGCTCCTGTTTTGCACATCATTCCAATGATTTTGTGCATGATCGCGTGCGCCTCGTTGACTGCTCTCCAATAAATAATGCTGAACAGCAGTAACAGCTTCCCGAGCTGGATTACAAACCGTTCAGTCAATGCAAGATCAGTGCCGAAACGGTCCCTAAAGAGTACAATTAAATAGTGATATTTTGAATAACGCGACCACAAAATGAAGTCCCACATCGAGCGAGCCTCAGCACTGAGTCCCTCAAGCTGCTCCGACCAGTCAAACCTCACGCCGATCAACCGTTTGAAATCCTCTAGATGCACATCAATACTAAGGCATTTTTCCTGTGGAAAGTTTGGCCATTCATTGATTCGAAGCACTGTATCAAAAAATCGATTAAAAAATACTGCTGCGCCGTAGTCGTGCAGTACATTTTGCATTCCGTGACGTGCAACAAGGACGTGTCTCACCAGTGAGAGAATATCTTCGATGTCGCACACTATTCGCCCAGATTCGCGGTTCCTCAAATCTATCATTTCATAGAGCTTGCTAATGCTATCAAACTCAGTTTCCTCGACATTTCGCATTACCCGCAGGTATTCATAATATCTCACCTTGAAAACATCTCCGCCGTTCAAATCCATTCCGGAGGTATTGATTGCGTCGAATATTTGCAGCGTTTTTGAAAGCGTCGCCCTCGTCTCGATCACCACGAAATAGACTCGGCTCAGAAGATAGGCCGCGAAACGCTCCACATTCAGCGGCACGTTCGCTTCAGGTGCGCCGTCCCCGCAGCCGTTCTCTTCCACCTCCAAGAGCAGTTGCTGAATCACAGACACCATCCGCAGGTAAGGGTTCTGTGTTTCGTCCGGGCTGTTTTGCAGGTCAGCTTCTAGGGCCTCCCGAAGATACCTTTGCTGCTGGCCGCTGCTCACCGCCGTCTCCAACCGGTTGTCGATGTCCAGGTTGGCCCATACCGTGCTCTCTGGTTTGCGTCGACGGAGGATATTTAGCAGGAGGATGAGCGTGCTCATCCGTTGCTGGCCATCGATGACCTCCTGCACCTGTCGCCTGTCCGTCACGTCAAGCAGGCGCTTCTCGGTCAGTTGCATCGTCCCGATGAACATCGGCTCCTCTATGGGGCGGCCATTCATCCCGAGAAAGTTTGCAATCAATTCTCCAAGCAGGCGACGCACTTGCGTCTCCTGCCACGAGTATGGGCGTTGATATACCGGCACACGAAAGATCAGCTTATCCTGCCACAGCACGTCAGCCTTATTCAGCTCATTATGCGCCAGTGTGCAACTTCTCGCCTTGATCTCGAATTGCTGTTTTTCCTCAAAGCACTCACGATGTGTTTTGAAAATTCTTCGAAATTCATCCGCCCGCTCGTTCACGCCGTGGAATGTGCTCACCCGATAGCTGGGCTGCTCTTTGTCGCTCAAGTCTGTAAAGGATACCCTGCAGCCAAGCACTCCATCATCATAGTCGAATCGGCTTAAGTCGGCCTCACTGAAGGCGAGTCCCATCGTGGTCACTGGTTGCGGCGGGCTTGTTGCCAGCCCCATTGCCACCACCCGTTTCGCGTCGGAGATCGCAATGAGGTCACCCACCTCAATTTGCCGGAAGCGATCCTGGAAACGACCCACAAAAACCACGTTGTGCCGACGGAAGATATCAAGCACTGAACTTTCTTTAGTTCCCCTTTCACTCCAGCGCGAAGCAACTTTCCAGACTCGATTCATTGGTATTTTCATATAATACTTGTCCTACTGTCGTTAAATTTTTGCATCATTTCCTGATTGAAGGTGTATGTAATCTACCTTTTTGCAACATATTACTCCGAGCCCTAAACAGTTAACATTTTAGGCTGCGTATCGAACATGTTGTCCGTGGAAATACTTCTGAACAATCGAGGGCCTTCTCTG
>NZ_JADBGG010000040.1 GCF_014873765.1 Desulfomicrobium macestii
CTGACCATGGCAGATTCCTCCGGGAGTTGTGGTTTGGTGGTACAACCCACATATGCCATGGTCTTTCTTTTTGCTGAAGATCCCGCACACTACCATTTGTCCTGGCTACGTATCAGAAATTCATGGTGAGTGGTGGTTAAAGTTGTAACAGAATTGAAACCTGTGTATCGGATAGTCCGTACGCAACGGAGGACTTGCCGGACGGGCGATCCGTTTTTCGGGAATGATTTTAAAGGATAAGGAACCATGACCCAGCAACACATTCTGATCATCGACGACGACGCGGACATTGTGAAAACCGTGTCCGCCAATCTGAAACTGGACGGATTCCTGGTGTCCAGTGCGCTGAGCGGAAACGAAGGGCTCGCGGTTCTGCAAGCCCATTCGCCCGATTTGGTGCTGCTGGATCTGAACCTGCCCGACATTGACGGAATAAAGGTTTGCCAAATTCTGCGCCGGGAGAGCGACGCGCCGGTGATCATGCTCTCGGCCCGGGACACGGTTGCAGACAAACTGCTGGGACTTGAGAGTGGAGCCGACGATTATCTGGTCAAACCCTTCAATGCGCTGGAGCTTTCCGCCAGGATACGGACCGTGCTGCGCAGAGTGCGGCGCAGCGAGTCGGCCAATGCCAATCGTCAAAGGGAGATCATTCTTGATTACCGCACGCATCGGGCCTCGATTCAGGGCCGCGAGGCAAGCCTGACCCGAACCGAATTTTCACTGCTTGAACTTTTCATCACCCATCCGGGCGAGGCCTTGTCCCGTGATTTCATCCAGAGTCAGAACTGGGGAGATTCCAAGCTCTATTCCCACAGTCGGGCCGTGGACGTGCACGTGCAGCGTCTGCGCAAAAAGATCGAAGTCAACCCGCAGGCCCCGCGCTTCATTCTGACCGTGGCCGGCGTCGGCTACAGATTCGAACCAAGTCCGGGATAGGCTGTGGACATTCGCATTCAGGGTGATGACGGCGTGTCGCGGAGGCATCTTGAAATGCCGGCGAAGAGAATTCGGGGCGGAGAAAGGGGGGTGGGCTTGCCCGGATTTTGGGCAAAAAAAAGCCCGTCAGGTGACGGGCTTCATCGCGATCGTAGTGTTCTGCTTAGTAGCGTGAACGGCTATCGGAGCGGCTTTCACGGGGCTGCGCTTCGTTGACCTTCAGGTTGCGGCCCTGACAGTCGGTTCCGTTCAGCGCCTGGATGGACTTGCGTGCACCTTCGTCATCCATTTCCACGAAGCCGAAGCCACGGGAACGACCGGTTTCACGATCTTCAATGACGTGGGCAGAGCTGACCTGACCGTACTGGGAAAACATGGCGTGCAGATCTGCATCAGTGGTCGACCAGGACAAATTTCCAACATAGATGTTCTTAGACAAGACAGTAACTCCAAAGAAAAAAAAGTAAAAAGAAAAACTTTGTTCCTGCGGAAAACAGCTACCGACAGGATTGCGAAATAATGAAAGTGGATTCAAGCTTGAATTCAAGTTTTCATTTCCGCCAAAGTCAGCAGTAACTAGGTGGGGCTGAATTTAATGTCAACGTTTATTATTTTTATTTTTTCCACAACACGATGTCTCGGGCCCGAAAATATATGCAATGGGCTTGAATAGATCGTTTAATTGTTTCTGAAGTATTTTGTGCCAAGCGCACGCTTTTCCGTGTTTCGCGACGATGCTGAATTGATATGGCCTCGTGGTCGCCCGAATCAGCCATGTTTTCTTGTCGGCAGGACATCGGCCCTCAGTCCTCATCCCTGGCTGGCAGGGTGAAGGTGAAGATGCTGCCGCCCTCCGGGTTGTCCTCGACCCAGATTCGCCCCCCGTGAGCGCGTACGATCTGGCTGCATATGGCCAGTCCGAGCCCGGTGCCCCCCGGTTTGCCGGAATGCCCTGAAGATGGCGCGGTGTGGAATTTCTTGAAGATGGCCTCCCTGGCTTCGGCCGGGATGCCTGGGCCCTGGTCGCGTACCTGGATCTTGAATTCGCCTTCCCCTCGCAGCAGGACGAAGCTGACGAGGCCGCCCCCGGGAGAATATTTTATGGCGTTGTCCGTCAGGTTGACGATGACCTGCTCGATACGTTCCACGTCCACCATGGCGGTCATGGGTCCGGGGGACAGGAAGCGCAGGCGCAGTTCGCGTTCTTCCGCCAGCGGGGTCATGATCTCCACGATTTCCCCCACCAGTTCGGACATGTCCGCCGGTCCGAAATTCCACTCGATCTTGTCCGCCTCGATGCGGGTGATGTCGAAGATGTCCGTGACCAGGTGCACCAGCCTGCGCAGGTTCTTGTCCATGATCTGAAGGTAATCCTGCCTGTCCGAGGCGGTTTCCGTGCGGCGCAGGTAGTCGAGTCCGCCCCGGATGGAGGTCAGCGGAGAGCGTAGTTCGTGCGACATGGTGGCCAGGAATTCGCTTTTCAGGCGGTCCAGGGTCTTGAGTTCCTCGTTGGCCAGGGCCAGTTCGCTGGTCGCGTTCTGCACTTCTTCCTCCAGCCTGTCCCGCCCCTCCCGCAGCTTGGCGCTCATGCTGCCGAGGGCCTGTCCGACCCGGTTCATTTCATCGCTGCCGCCGAAGTGGATTCGCTCCGGGAATTGCCCCCTGCTGATGCCCTCGGCCACGGTCTCCAACGTGCTCAAAGGATTGAGGACAAGATGTCGGACCAGAAAATACAGGGTCAACACCGTCAGCACGATGAGCGCCAGGGCCGAGGAAAAGAGCTGCAATTTGCTGCTGCTCAGGGAGTCGAGCACATGCTGGACCGGCAGATGGATGCTCAGGCACCCGCTGACGGTTCCGCTTGTGTAGTTTTTGTGGCAGGACAGGCATGTCTCGTCGACATAGAGGGGAGCCGAATACTGAAAAATCGCCTCTCCGTCATGATCGGCGAGGGTGTAGTATTCCTTGTTTTCGCTCTGGGAGAAGCTTTTGATGGCCGCCAGCTCGAAGTCGTCGGGCCTGTTCTCCGGATTCATGGGCGCGATGCCCGCCAGGCGGAAGCGATAGAGATTCTGCCTGTAGGAATAGAGGGAGAGTTGCTTGGTGATCATGGAGGGGGTGAAGCGTTGCAGAACGCCGCGTTCCGTGGGCAGCAGGTCGGAGTAGAACCCGCCGCCGCCCTGCGCGCCGGGCGTGTCCTGGCGGAGAAATACGCCCTGGCTGTCCGAGACCCATTGACGGGTCAGGATGATCTGGCGGGTCAGCAGGCGGGCCTGATTGACCACCTGGGACCAGGCCTGTCGCTCTTCGACCACGCCCTGCCAGAGAAAGATGATGCCCAAGAGCGGCACGACGATGCAGATGATGGCCGACACGAATTTGAACAGGAGCGAACCCCTCAAAGCGCGCATGATTATTCCTCCCGGCCCGCAGATGAGCCGGAAAGAAGCTTGCCGTCAACATTTTCGAAATGACCTGGGCGTCGCGAAGCTTTTTTTTACAAGAAAAAGGAGCGGATTCTCTTGACAAAAATACTCGAAGCTGAGCAATTAGTGACACGATAAAAATTAAAAAAATGTCTTTAACCGTGTCTTTCATAATCCTGGACGCCCATGCTGAATGACGAGATTTCGGATGGGTTCGTGTCCGGGCACCGGGGGGTGTTATGTATTTTGCGACCGCAGGAATTGAGGTTTCTCCCTGGCTGCCGCCCTTGGCCGCCTTCGTGGTGTCTTTTTTCACCTCCATGGGGGGTGTTTCCGGGGCTTTTCTGCTCCTGCCCTTTCAAATGTCCTTTCTCGGATATACCGCGCCATCCGTCAGCGCCACGAATCATCTTTTCAACATAGTGGCCATTCCCAGCGGCGTGTATCGGTATCTCAAGGAAAGGCGCATGGTCTGGCCCCTGACCTGGGTCGTGATTGTCGGCACCCTCCCGGGAGTCATTCTCGGAGCCGTGATCAGGGTCAACTACCTGCCTGACCCCAGAAATTTCAAGGTCTTTGCCGGACTGGTCCTGGGTTACATCGGGTTTCGCATGGTTCGGGATCTGTTGCGGCAGAAGGAGAAAAAGTCGGAGAGCAGCTTCCGGCAGTCGGTCAGAGAATCCAGGGGAGCGGCCGGGACTGGGGAGGTCACTGTCAGGGAGTTTTCCCTGCGACTCATCCGTTACGACTTTTCCGGAGAAACCTATTCCTGCTCGACCATGACCATATTCATGATGAGCCTCCTCGTGGGCGTGGTCGGCGGCGTCTACGGCATCGGTGGCGGGTCCATCATCGCCCCGTTTTTTGTCTCTATCTGCGGCCTGCCGGTCTATACGGTGGCCGGGGCGGCGCTTATGGGCACCTTGGTCACGTCCGTGGCGGGGGTGGGGTTCTATCAGGTACTGGCGACTTTTCACGTCGGTCAATCCATCGCCCCCGACTGGGGGCTTGGCATTCTCTTCGGTCTGGGCGGCATGCTCGGCATGTACTGCGGGGCCAGATTGCAAAAGCGCGTCCCTGCCCGCCTCATCAAGGCCATGCTGTGTGTGATCATTTTGAGCACGGCATTCAAATATGTTGTGGAGTTCTTCAGCTAGACTTCTCGATACCCGTGCTTTAACCTGTCAGCAGGTCATGCTCCATTTGAGCGTGGCCTGCTTTTTCATTACATGGCGGCATGTTGCAGTGAGTCTCTTGCACAGGGCAAGGCATGCATGACAATTTCGGGAACTCCGGCATGCGGCAAAACACGTTTCGAGGACTTTCATGAGTGTCGAGATTCCCATTTTGACCGATGTGGTCATGATTTTCGGCCTGTCCAGCGCCGTGATCATCGCCAGTCACCGTTTTCGCATTCCACCGGTGATAGGCTTCCTGCTCACGGGTGTTCTGGCGGGTCCTTACGGTCTCGGCCTTGTCGGAGCCGTCGATGAGGTTGAGATTTTTGCCGAGATAGGAGTGATTCTGTTGCTCTTTGTCATCGGCATGGAGCTTTCACTGGCGGAATTGCAGCGCCTCAAGAAGCCGGTCTTCGTGGGCGGGGCGGCGCAGGTCCTGCTTACCATAGCCGTGCTGGAACTGCCGTTCATGATTTACGGGGTGGGACTCGGCAAGGCCATCTTCATCGGTTTTCTGGCCGCCCTGTCGAGCACCGCCATCGTGCTCAAGCTGCTGGGCGAAAAAGCGCAGCTCGGTGCGCCGCACGGGCGCATCTCCC
Source organism: Desulfomicrobium macestii (assembly GCF_014873765.1). Taxonomy (NCBI): domain Bacteria; kingdom Pseudomonadati; phylum Thermodesulfobacteriota; class Desulfovibrionia; order Desulfovibrionales; family Desulfomicrobiaceae; genus Desulfomicrobium; species Desulfomicrobium macestii. Next base: position 5,143 of record NZ_JADBGG010000040.1, read on the forward strand.
TCGGCATGCTCATCTTTCAGGATGTCGCGGTGGTGCCCATGATGCTGCTCATCCCCTTGCTGGCAGGCACCGCGGATAATCCATGGCAATCCCTGGGGGAGCTGCTGCTCAAGGCGGTCCTGGTGGGAGCCGTCCTGCTGGTGGCGGCCAGGAAGGTCATCCCCCGCGTGCTCGAAGCCGCGATCCGCACGCGCAGCCGGGAGCTCTTTCTCATGACGACCCTGGGCCTGTGCTTCGCCATCGCGCTTTTGACTTCGAGCGTTGGCCTTTCGCTGTCCTTGGGCGCTTTTCTGGCCGGACTCATAATGAGCGAATCGGAATACAGCCATAGCGCGCTGGAGGGAGTCCTTCCGTTCCGCGATGTGTTCACGAGCATTTTTTTTGTTTCCATCGGCATGCTTCTCGACCCGGCTTTTGTCTTGACGCATCTGCCTCAGGTTCTGGGGTTGGCCGGGGCGGTTCTTGTCCTCAAGGCTTTTTTGGCCGCGCTGGCCGGACGGTTGCTCGGCTATCCATGGCACGTGGCCATTCTCGGCGGACTTTGCCTGTGTCAGATAGGCGAGTTCTCCTTTGTGCTGGCGGGAGTGGGCATGGGCAATAAATTGCTCAGTCCTTTGGAATATCAGTATTTTCTTGCGGTTGCCATCTTGACCATGGCGGTGACGCCTTTCCTCATTGCGGCTGTTCCGGCCATATCCACACGTCTGGTGAAACTCATGCCTCCGGGCCTCAAAGCCGAGCCGCCCAAGGCGGAGCAGGAGGACCTGCATGATCATCTCATCATCGCCGGTTTCGGTCTGGGCGGCCATCACCTGGCCCGGGCGGCGAAAGCGGCGGGCATCAACTACGTGATCCTTGAGATGAATCCGGACACGGTGCGCCGGGAAAGAGACAGGGGAGTGCCGATCATGTACGGCGACGCTTCCCAGGCTGCCGTGCTCGAACACATCAATGTGACCAAGGCCCGCATCCTGGCCGTGGTCATCTCCGACCCGGCCGCCATCGGGCGCATCGTGGCCACGGCCAGGGCCCAGAATCCGGCCCTGCACATCGTGGTGCGCACCCGCTTCGTCAGCGAGATCGAGCCGCTCATGCAGCTCGGGGCGCAGGAGGTGGTGGCCGAGGAATACGAGACCTCCGTGGAGATGTTCATTCGCGTTCTGTCCACCTATCTGGTACCCAGGGGCGACATTGAGCGATTCGTCCGCGAGATCAGGGCCGAGGGCTACGGAATGCTGCGTAGGCCCGTGCTCAACACCGCCGATGCCTGCAACCTTGGCGGGGTCTGTTCCTCCTTTGGCGCGACAGTGCTCAGGGTTGTCCCGGGCGCATTCGTCGAGGGCAAAAGCCTGATCGAGGCGCGGTTGCGCAAGGAACACGGCCTGACCGTCGTGGCCGTGCAGCGTGATGGCCGGACCTCGCTCAATCCCGATCCGGAATGGGTCTTCGAGGCCGGAGACCGCGTGCATGTCTTTGGCGAGCAGGATTTGATTTCCGAGAAGGCTGCGCTTTTTATCGGCGCTGAAGGCGATACCTGGAATTGATTGCAACGATGGGGTGAAGACATGTTTCTGGTTGAAATGATGCGCAGGCTTATTTCCCAGGTCCGGGTCTGTCCGCATTGCGGACACAGGCAGTCTGCCCAGCCTGGCGATAAGCGCCGGGAACGCTGCGAGAAATGCGGCGCGCCCCTGCCGCCGCCCAAGGACAAGGGATAGCCGAAGGGTTTGTCTTTCGGATTTTTTCAGGAACCTAAAATTCGAACTCTGCAATTCGAGCTTTGGAATCGGGGATCGGAAGATCGGCGATGCAACAAAAAACGCGCTCCCTTTCATGTGCGAGGGAGCGCGTTTTTTGTTGTTTCGGCGGCCGCCTACCAGCGCCAGCCCGGATCGATGTTCAGATCTTCGGGGGCGTCGAGCTTGAGGTCCATGGTGATGGTCATTTCCGCTCCGGCAGCGATGGTGCTGTTCCAGGCCAGGATTTCCGGATCGTCCTCTTTCAGGGGTTCGGGCCTGGCCGTCAGTTCGAGGTTGATGCGTTCGTCGCGGGGCAGGGGGCGCGGCTCCTCGATGCGTACCTGGACCGGGCGCTCGGCGGCGTTGCGCACGGTCATGGTCCACTGCCGCAGGAAGGTCTGTTTTTGCTTGAAGATACCTTTTTCGCCCGTCTTCTTGTCCTTGAGGACGGTGGTGCAGGTCAGCAGCGGGTCCGTGCCGAAGAACACTGTCGCTTCCCGGCCGGAGAGCGAGAACTGGCGCTGATCGACCATGGCTCCGTCGATGAAGAGGAAAGCCGTGCCGGGGGGAAGTTCCTTGGGCTCGGCGAACTCGGCCTTGGCCTGCACGAAGGCCTTGGAATCGAGGCTGGGCCGGATCAGGTGCGTGAAGCTGACCGGCCAGGCATCGCGCTCGATCTCAAGGATGCGGGTGTCTCCGGCCGGAACCGATTTCTTGCCCATATCCCAGGCGGCGTAGGTGCTGTGCCTGACCTGCACGGGCTCTGCGGGGGCAGCCGCGAACATCTCCTCGTTTGCGGCATCGGAGCGCATGGCCATCATGGGTGCTCCGGCCATGGCCTTGCGGAATACCCGCTGCGGCCCGATTTCCCAGGGCGGGAGGCTAGAGGGCTCGGCCTGGATTTGCGGCTGCATGGTGGCCAGAAAAAGCCGCACGTCGCTCCAGTCCTGCCCCGAACGCTGCCAGACCTTGGCCTGCCAGGAAAAATCGATGCTCTTGCGGGCCGGGGAGGCTTCCAGGCGATACATGGGGGTCCAGCCACAGTCACGCAGGGTGTAGGTGTAGGCCAGTTCCTTGGGTGCCTCGCCCGCGATCAGGACGCGGACTTCCCATACAGTGCGGCCCTTGCCCGCCGTGTCGGCGATCTCCTTCTCCACCCAGACTATCCTTGCCTCCAACTCCTCCAGGCGCGGCGTCAGGGTCTGGGCCTTGGCCGTGTTCTCGCGCAGGGCCTTGCCCATCTCCTCGGCCAGTTCGCGCAGCGCCGCAACGGTCTGCTCGCCGGGCTTGGTCTGGGCCTGCCAGAAGGCGATGCGTCCGCGTACGCCTTCCAGTTCGGACAGGACCGCGTCCCGCTCCGTTTTCAATTCAGCCAGGCGACGGTTGAGCGGTTCAAGGGCGCTTTGATTCTTTTCCTGACGGGTTTTCCAGGTCAGGTCCGCAATGGTTCCCTTTTCCGCCAGTCTGCCAAATCGCAGGCTGGCCGGGTCAGCCTGGCTGGGCAGGACCAGGGTGCAGGACGACAGTCCCGCTTCGCCGGTCTCCATCGTCACCGCCGAGACCTCCTCGACCTGGGCGGAATCCGGAAAGAGCGTCACCTGTGTTGGCGCGGCCCAGGCCCAGCAGGGAAAGAGAAGCATGAGCGCGGCAAGAATTCTGGCCATGTGTCCTCCTGAGTAAAAAAAAGGCCAACCCGAGGGTTGGCCGAGTGTTCTCAATCTTCCTGGCTCGGGTCGAATCCGAGCTGCTTGATGAAGCCCATGCCGCCCTGCAGGTTGACCGGCTCCAGAAAGCCGGCGTGCCGCAGGATGACCTGGGATTCGTATGATCTGCCGCCGGTGTTGCACAACAGCACGATCTTCTTGTCCTTTGGAATCTCGTCCAGCCTGCCGCGGATTTGTCCCTGGGGGATGTTTTTCCAGAATTCCGGGTACTTGGTGACGAAAGGCTCGGCATTGCCCCATTCGCGGGTGTCGATGCAGAGCAGGTTTTCATTGACGCGGTTCTCCCAGAGCTTGGCGAATTCGACAGGCTGGAGCGGGACGTTCCTGCCCACCAGAATGTTCTCGGCGGTGTTGGCCGCGGCATTCAAAACGTCCATGGCCGAGCCGAAGGGCGGGGCGTAGGCCATCTCCAGGCTGGACACGTCGCGCAGGGTCGGGCGGAACTTGAGGATGGCGGCCATGGTGTCGATGCGTCCCTTGAGCGAATCGCCGTTCTGGCAGGCGCCCTGCAATCCGAGGACCCGGCCGGAACGGTGCTCGACGACAATCTCCAGGCTGACCATGTCGCGCTTGGGATAGAAGTGGGAGTGGTCGCTCATGATGACGTGGGTGCTGAAGGCGTCGAAGCCCTCGCGCAGAGCCACGGGCAGGGACAGGCCGGTGCCCGAGAAAGCGTAATCGAAGAGCTTGATGATGAAGGTGCCGACCACGCCGTCGAAGGTTTCCCTGCCGCCTGCGACATTGGTGCCGATGATGCGCCCCTGGCTGTTGGCCAGGGAGCCCAGCGGATAGTAGCCGATCTTGCCCGTGACGATGTTTTCGATGACCACGCAGTCGCCGCCGGCATAGACATCCGGGTCCGAGGTCTGCATGGTCTTGGAGACGATGATGCCGCCCCGTTCGGAGCAGGACAGCCCGGCTTCCCGGGCCAGGCTGTCGTTGGGCACGACTCCCACGGCCAGGATGACCAGATCCGCGTCGATGGTGCGTTTGTTGGTCACCACGCGCGTGACCTTGCCGTCTTCTCCCTCGATGGCCTGAACCATTTCCGAGGTGTGGACGGTGACGTCGTTTTCCGCGAGATGCTTTTCGGCGATGGTGGCCATGGCCTTGCTCATGAAGCCCGGCATGATCTGGTCCGCCACTTCGATGACCGTGGTCTCGATGCCCCACATGTCCGCGAAGGACTCCGCCATTTCCAGACCGATGAAGCCTCCACCGACGATGACGGCCGACCCGACGCTGCCGCTGGCCACCTGCTCCTTGATGCGGATGGCTTCACCCAGGGTGCTCACGGTGAAGACGTTGCCGAGTTCGCGTCCGGGGATGGGCAGTTTGCGGGGCGTGCTGCCCATGCCAAGGACCAGTTTGTCGTAGGGCAGCGTGGTCTGCGTACCGTCCTTGGCCTGGACCAGGACGGTCTTGGCCTTGCGGTCGATGGACAGCGCCCTGGTCTCGGTCATGACCTTGAAGTCCTTGCAATCCTGAAAGAACTGTTCGTCACGGACCATGTGAAAGCTGGTTTCCTGCAACTGCTGATGATCGCTGACGTCTCCCGAAACATAATAGGGGATTCCGCAGCCGCCGTAGGAGATGAGTTTGCTGGCGTCGACCAGGGTCACTTCGGCATCAGGCGCCATGCGTTTGATGCGACATGCAGCCTTTGGCCCGAGAGCCACGCCGCCGATGACAACGACTTTGAGAGACATGAAAACTCCTTGAAATTAAATATGTTGATAGTAAAAAAATAGGAGTTGTTTTGGAAAAAACATGCTTTGGGTAATATATTTCGCCCGGGAGCGGTAGTGGAAAAATGCATTGGAAGCGGCCGGCCCGGAGCGTGCGCTTTCGTGCGATATGCCGTGGATCACGGGCAGTATTGAGACTTGCTTTTAGCGAACGCGGCATTAATAGTCGCCTGCAAAGGGGACGGTCGCCTGCAAAGGGGACGGTCGCCTGCAAAGGGGACGGTCGCCTGCAAAGGGGACGGTCGCCTGCAAAGGGGACGGTCGCCTGCCAAGGGGCGGTCCCCATCGAAAGAAGGCGGTTCCCGCGCATTGTTGCCCGGATCCCAAAGACCTGAACTGCCGGATGAATCAATTACGAGGAGAGACAATGGCTGAAACCATCGACGATATTTCCATAGACTGGACTGATGAAGAAGGCGTCCAGAAGGTCAAGGAATTGAAGAAGGAAGTGCTGACCCGAGGCGCATGGTCGACCCTCATGTTCGCCTATCAGGAAGTGGGGCGCGGCGAGGAAGAGTTCGGGCCGGTCAAGTTCCGGGTCGGGCGCTACCAGAAGCGCAACGGCCGTTTTTCGCCGCATTCCAAGTTCAATATTTCATCGGTCAAGCAGGCCCGTCAGGTTGTACAGATTCTGCAGGCCTGGATCGACGAATACGGTGAAGATGAATAGGGCCGGGGTGTGTCATGACCGAACCGTTTGAGGTTCCGGGTTCCGATCCGGATATCATGGTCGAGGACCAGTTGCAGGAGCCCCGGCAGTTCAAGGTGTTGCTGCATAACGACGACTATACGTCCATGGATTTTGTCGTGGAAGTGCTCATGAATGTCTTCGGCAAATCCGAGTCCGAGTCGTTTGCCATTATGATGAGCGTTCATGAGAAAGGAATTGGCCTGTGCGGAATCTATACGGCCGAGGTCGCGGAAACCAAGGTGCAGCTTGTGCATCAGATGGCCAAGGCCCGGTCTTTTCCCCTGCGCTGCTCCATGGAAGAGGTGTAAATGCTGAGTAAGGAGTTGGAAAGAATCATCGGTAATGCCGTGCGCGAGGTCAAACTTCGCCAGCACGAGTTCTTGACCCTCGAGCATCTGCTGTACAGCTATACGCTCGATACCCACGGTCAGAGCCTGCTTGCCGGTTGCGGCATAGATTTGGAGCGTCTGCGCAAGCAGCTGGCTCAATTTTTCATCGATCATCTCGACGTGAGTCCCCGTCCCGAGCACGAGATCGTGCAGACCGTGAGCGTGCAACGGGCCATGCAGCGGGCCATCCTGCACATCCAGTCCTCGGGCAAGTCCCAGGTTGAGGCCGGAGATTTCCTGGCCGCCATGCTTGAAGAGGAGGACGCCTTTGCCGTCTACTATCTGAAGGCTCAGGGGCTTACGCGGCTGGCGGTGATCGAGTACATTTCCCATCAGCTCCCCGACGGCGGGAGCAGCGGCGAAGCCGACACCAGGGATGCCTCCAAGCAGAGCGCCCTGGAGAAATATACCGTGGATCTGGTGGCCAGGGCGCAGGAGGGCCGGATCGACCCTCTGGTCGGCCGTGACGAGGAGCTCAAGCGCACCTTGCAGGTTCTGGCCCGGCGCAAGAAGAACAATCCCATCTTCGTCGGCGACCCCGGCGTGGGCAAGACCGCCGTGGCCGAGGGACTGGCGCTCAAGATCGCCCGCGGCGAGGTGCCCGAGCAGTTCGCCGATGCCCGCATCTTTGCCCTGGACATGGGCAGCCTGCTGGCTGGAACCAAGTATCGCGGAGACTTCGAGGCCCGCCTCAAGGGTGTCATCTCGGAACTCAAGGCCATGGACGGGGCCATTCTGTGCATCGACGAGATCCACACCATCGTCGGCGCGGGCTCGACCAGCGGCGGGTCGATGGACGCCTCCAATATCCTGAAGCCCGTGCTGGCCTCGGGTGAACTGCGCTGCATCGGCTCCACCACCTACGAGGAATACAAGAATCATTTCGAGAAGGACCGCGCCCTGTCGCGGCGCTTCCAGAAGATCGACATCGTCGAACCCACCGTGGCCGAGAGCGAGAAGATTCTCATGGGGCTTCGTCCCTATTACGAGGATTTTCACGGCGTGAAGTATCAGCCCTCGGCCATCTCCGCCGCCGTGGAGCTTTCCGCCCGGCACATCAACGACCGCTTCCTGCCGGACAAGGCCATTGACGTCATCGACGAGGCCGGGGCCATCTTCGTTCTCTCCGGAGAGAGGAAACGGCGCAAGTCCGTGACCCGGCGCGACATCGAGGAAGTGGTGGCGCGCATGGCGCGTATTCCCAGCGCCCGCGTCAGCGCCTCGGACCGTGACCGGCTGGCCAGCCTCGAATTCGAGCTCGGCTCCAAGGTCTTCGGCCAGAAGGAGGCCGTGGAGATGCTGGCCCAGGCCATCAAGCGCTCCCGCGCGGGCCTTGGCAACGTCGAGCGCCCCTTGGGCTCCTTCCTGCTGAGCGGCCCCACGGGCGTGGGCAAGACCGAGCTGGCCAAACAGCTGGCGGCCTGCCTCGATGTGGCCTTCGTACGCTTCGACATGAGCGAGTACATGGAGAAGCACGCCGTGGCCCGGCTCATCGGCGCGCCTCCCGGCTATGTCGGCTTCGAACAGGGCGGCCTTCTGACCGACGCCATCCGCAAGACCCCGCATTGCGTGCTCCTGCTGGACGAGATCGAGAAGGCGCACATGGACATGTTCTCCATACTGCTCCAGGTCATGGACCACGCCACGCTGACGGACAACAACGGCCGCAAGTCCGATTTCCGCAACGTGATCCTGCTCATGACCTCCAATGCCGGCGCCCGCGAAATGAGCGGCAACGCTATCGGCTTCAAGGCCGGAGTCGAGGAGGACAGAGGGCTGCGCGGGTTGGCCGCCATCGAGAAGCTCTTCAGCCCGGAATTCCGCAACCGTCTCGACGCCATCATTCCGTTCCATTCCCTGACCCAGGACATCATGGAAAAGATCGTGGACAAGTTCATGGGCGAACTTGGTGTCCAGCTCGCGGCCAAGAACGTGACCCTTGATCTCTTGCCCGAGGCTCGCGCCTGGCTGGCCAGGAAGGGCTTTGATCCCGCTTTCGGGGCCAGACCGCTGGGCCGGCTCATCCAGACGGAAATCAAGGACAAGCTCGCCGACAAGATCCTGTTCGGGGATCTCGCCACCGGCGGGAGCGTGCGTATCGGGCTGACGGAGAGCGGGGAGCTGGATTTCACCTTCTCCACCAAGTGATCCCGACATGACCGTCTTTGCCCTGCCCGCCCAGCCCGCCTTCCCCGATCCGGCCCATGCCGACGAGGACGGCCTGCTGGCCGTGGGCGGGGATCTTGCGCCGCACAGGCTGCTCATGGCCTATGCCCAGGGCATTTTTCCCTGGTACAACGAGAACTCCCCCATCCTCTGGTGGAGCCCCGACCCCAGGCTTGTCCTGGAGCCCGCGCGCATCCATGTGCCCAAAAGGCTCGATCGCATCCTGCGCCAGGGACGCTTTCGCTTCACCCTGGACACGGCCTTCGAGCAGGTCATCACCGGCTGCGCAGAGACGCCCCGGTGCGGCGCGCACGGAACCTGGATCGTCCCGGAGATGCTGGCCGCCTACTGCCGTCTGCATGACCTTGGGTTCGCGCACAGCATCGAGGTCTGGTCCGGCGCGGCCCTGGTCGGCGGCCTCTACGGCGTGGCCATGGGCGGGGTCTTTTTCGGGGAATCCATGTTCTACCGCGAGCCGGACGCCTCCAAGGCAGGGCTCGTGACCCTGATGCGGGCCCTTACCGGCGCGGGGTTCGTCCTTTTCGATTGTCAGCAGACCACCGCGCACATGCTCCGCTTCGGCGGATTCGAGATGCCGCGCGACGAATTTCTTTTTCGCCTGGAGCGGGCCCTGAAGCTGCGGACTCCTTGCGGGCCCTGGCGCCTGCGTGACGGAGCCTTGATCGGCCGGGACCCTGAATAAATTTAACGGAGCCAAACAATGACTGAATTTGAACACGGAAACGAGGAAGACTGGGAAGGACGACCAAGCAAATCGCAACGCAAGCGGGACATGGTCGCCCTGCAGAAGCTTGGGGAGAGCCTCATCGAACTGGCCCCGGAACAGCTCGGGCGGCTTGATCTGCATGAGGATCTGGTCGAGGCCATCCGCTTTTTCCACACCCTCAAGGACAAGGAAGCCAAGCGGCGGCAGCAGCAGTTCATCGGCACGGTCATGCGCAAGATCGATCCCGTGCCGTTGCGCGAAGCCCTGGACGAACTGGACCAGCTTCGTTTTCAGCAGGCCGAGGCCTTTCATCAGATCGAGATCTGGCGCGACGCGCTGGTGGATGGAGACGGGGACGTAATGACGGAGCTGGTGGGGCGATTCGGCCTTGACCCACAGCAGCTGCGCCAGCTTGCAAAGCAGGCCGCGGCGGAGAAGGCCGCCGGAAAGCCGGCCAAGAACGGTCGCGCCCTGTTTCGGCTGCTGCGCCAGAGTTTCGAGCGCGAACAGGCTGAGGACTAGGGCTGGGTCATTCCCTGGTCCATGGGCTTGTGCTGGCTCAGATCGTAGAGTCCGTGCACGGCGAAGGGCAGGGGATACCGGGGCACGATTTCAAAACGGATGCGCCCGATGTCCTTGCCTTCGGGCATGAAACTCAAGGGCAGCAGACCCGCGGGCAGGGGGAATTCCAGGGAATTGACGCTGATGCGGGTCAGCCGGTCGGCGTACCTGATGGCGAGGTATTCGACGATCTGGTCCATTTCCTCCCGGGTGAAGGATTCGAGCAGGACCGCGCGACTGTCGCCTCGGCGTGCGGCCGGATCAGTGTCCGGATCTTCCTGCACGAGTTCGGACCAGTCATAGCCGGGTTCCTCCGGGGTCCAGTCGGGCCGAAAGAGGTGCACGAGGACGTCACGTCGGCCCTTGAAAGCCCGGATGCAGATGGTGGCGACATGTCCGCGCGGGCAGAGGTGCGCGTTTTTTGCTTCCTGTCGAACTGTCTCCATGAAACCTTCCTCCCTGGACGGATTGATTGCGTCACTGTTTTGGGAGACGTCTAGCACGCTTCGGGACGGGCTTCAATGCCGCGCGCGCCGTTCTGCTTGAAATGATTCCGCTTCTGTGGAATGTAATTGCGAGTTGGGCCTTTTGACCATCAGGGAGCATCGAGCATGTCCGCCTTTTTTCTTCGCGCCATTTTTTCCTGCCTGGTCCTTTGCGTTCCGGCCGCTTCGCTGTTCGCGGAAGAGTGGCGCGTGCTGGCGCCCGGACTTGAGCTGCGCGAGTTCCTGATTCCCGACCAGTTCGGGGACCTGGCGGGCCAGCAGAGTTCCATGGCGGTGCTGCGCATCGATTCCGGCAATTATGACGTGGCCCTGGGTTCGGCCCTGGGCACCGGACGCATGCGCAGCATGCAGGAGTGGGCCCGGCATTCGGGATTTGTCGCGGTCATCAACGCGGGCATGTTCCGGGCCGACGACCGGATGCGCAGCACGGGCTACATGCGCGACGCCAACGTGGTCATCAATTCCTTCATTCATCCGAACTACGGGGCGTTCCTGGCCTTCCATCCCCGCGACCCGGCCCTGCCCGCCCTGCGCTGGGTGGACCGCAAGAGCGACGCCGACTGGCAGGAAACGCTGGCCGATTACAACGGGATCATCCAGAACTACCGCCTGATCAGCCGCGAGCGGGAAAATCTCTGGGAACAGAGCGACCGCCGCCATTCCGGCGCCGCCATCGCCATGGACCGGGAGGGGCGGCTGCTCTTTGTCCATTGCCGCCCCCGGCTGTCCCTGCACGAGTTTGCCCAGGCCCTCATCGACCTGCCCCTGGATCTGATCGGGGCCATGTATGTCGAAGGCGGGGCCGATGCGGCCATGTATGTCGACGTGAACGGCTTCGTGGGGCGTTTCGTGGGCGAGTATCGATCCGATTTTTTTCAAGGCAGCAACAAGAATTTCTGGCCCGCGCCCAACGTGCTGGGCATCCGGCCCAAATAAGCCCCTCATGACGCCGGGCAGCGGCCCGACGTGCAGGTTATCCATGTCCCTTTTTCAGCTTGAATCCGAATATGTCCCGCGCGGCGACCAGCCGGCGGCCATCGACGCCCTCTGCTCGGGAATCCGGCAGGGCGTGCGCGACCAGGTGCTGCTCGGCGTGACCGGCTCGGGCAAGACCTTCACCATGGGCCACGTCATCGCGAGGCTTGACCGCCCGGCCCTGATCATGGCCCCCAACAAGACCCTGGCCGCGCAGCTCTACAACGAGTTCAAGGGCCTCTTCCCGCACAACGCCGTCGAATATTTTGTCAGTTATTACGACTACTACCAGCCCGAAGCCTACCTGCCGCATTCCGACACCTACATCGAGAAGGATTCGGCCATCAACGACGACATCGACAAGCTGCGCCACGCCGCCACCCACGCCCTGTTGACCCGCCGCGACGTGATCATCATCGCCTCCGTGTCATGCATCTACGGCCTGGGCTCACCCGAATACTACGCCAAGATGGTCATTCCGGTGGAGTGCGGGCAGCATGTGGCCATGGAGACGATCATCGGGCGGCTGGTGGACGTGCAGTACGAGCGCAACGACTACGACCTGCATCGCGGCACTTTTCGCGTGCGCGGGGACGTGCTGGAAATCATTCCGGCCTACAAGCACGAGCAGGCCCTGCGCATTGAGTTTTTCGGGGACGAGATCGACGGGATCTACGAGACCGACCCGCTCACGGGCGAGATCCTGTCGAGCATGTCGAAGACCGTCATCTACCCGGCCAGCCATTACGTTTCGGACCGCGACAATCTGGTCCGGGCCATGGTCGACATCCGCGAGGAGCTGCGGCAGCGCCTGGAGTATTTCCAGGGCAAGAACATGCTGGTCGAGGCGCAGCGCCTGGAGCAAAAGACCCAGCTCGACCTGGAGATGATCGAGGAGCTTGGCTACTGCAACGGCATCGAGAACTACTCCCTGCACCTGGACGGGCGCGCCACCGGGCAGCCACCGGCCACGCTCATCGATTATTTTCCGAAGGATTTTCTGCTCTTCATGGACGAGTCGCACATCTCCGTGTCCCAGGTCGGGGCCATGTTCAAGGGCGACCGCTCGCGCAAGCAGACCCTGGTCGACTACGGCTTCCGGCTACCCTCGGCCCTGGACAACCGGCCCCTCAACTTCGAGGAATTTCTGGAGCGCATCGGCACCACCGTCTTCGTCTCGGCCACGCCCGCCCCCTGGGAACTGGAGCGGGCCCAGGGCGTGGTGGTGGAGCAGATCATCAGACCCACGGGCCTCATCGACCCCGAGGTCGAGGTCGTGCCCACGAGCGGCCAGATGGACCACCTCATGGAGCAGTGCCTGGCGCGCATCGCCGCTGACGAGCGGGTCATGGTCACGACCCTGACCAAACGCATGGCCGAGGACCTGACCGAGTTTTTGCAGGCCCGGGGCGTGCGCGCTCGCTACCTGCACTCGGATATCGACACCCTGGAGCGGGTGGCCATCATCCAGGCCCTGCGCGCCGGTGAGTTCGATGTGCTGGTCGGCATCAACCTGCTGCGCGAAGGCCTTGATATACCGGAAGTCTCTCTGGTAGCCATGCTCGATGCCGACAAGGAGGGCTTTCTGCGCTCGACCCGGTCCCTGATCCAGACGTTCGGACGGGCCGCGCGCAACGTGAAGGGCAAGGTCCTGCTCTATGCCGACTCCGTCACCCGGTCCATGGCCGAGGCCATGGGCGAGACGCAGCGGCGCAGGGAGCGGCAGACCCTCTACAACGAGGAGCACGGCATCACCCCCCAGTCCATACGCAAGACCTCGGAGAACACTCTTTACGACCTGCACCGCGAGATCAAGGAGCAGGAACGGGCGGCAGAGCGAACGGCGGACTACGATCCCGGCCCCGAGAATGCGGCCAGGGAAGTGGCCCGCCTGAGTCGCGAAATGCGCAAGGCGGCGGAAATGCTTGAATTCGAGGAGGCTGCCCGATTGCGGGACCGGATCAAGACCCTGGAGAAGCGCCATGGTCTGGACGGTTCTAGGGCGACACGATCATGAACACATGCTCACTGCGGACATCATTTCTGCGCCGTTTCCTGCCGCGCTGTTCGGCGGGGATTCGCGGCTTCACGGGGTTGTACCAGATGGTCAAGTTCCGTTTCGGAACTTTTTTTCCGCTGGTTCTGGGCGCGGGCTTTCTGCTGACGGTCTTTGCCTACGGCCTGTTCATCTTTCTGGTGGTGGAGGGCTGGAGCCTGCTGGACAGCTTCTATCAGGTCGTCATGACCCTCTCCACCGTGGGCTTCATGGAGCTGCACCCGCTCTCGGACCGGGCGCGGCTCATGGTCTCTTTTCTGATTCTCATGGGCGTGGGCAGTTTTGCCTATCTGGTGGGTGCGTTCACACAGGTCGTGGTCGAAGGCCGATTGCAGGATTTATGGGGGAAACGAAAGGTGCAGAAAATCATCGATTCGCTGGCGGATCATTACATCATCTGTGGTTACGGGCGCATCGGCGCGGTGGTGGCGGAGGAGCTCCGGCGGGAAAATCTGCCCGTGGTCGTCATTGAAAAGGACCCGGAGCTGCTTTTCGAGCTGGAGCGGGACAATTATCTGTTTCTGGCCGGGGACGCGACCTCGGACGAGTTTCTCATCGCCGCCGGGGTGGAGCGCGCCAAGGGGCTCTTTGCCTGTGTCAGCCAGGATGCCGAGAACGTGTACATCACCCTGTCCTCGCGCCAGTTCAACTCCGAGCTGACCATCATCGCCCGCGCCGACCGGCCAGAATCCGTGGCCAAGCTGGAGCGGGCCGGGGCCAACCGCGTGCTGACTCCGCACCAGATCGGCGGCAAACGCATCGCCCAGGTCATGCTGCGTCCCACGGTCACCGATTTCATGGATCTGGCCACCCAAGGGCACAACCTGCAGATGGAAGAGATTCCTGTCCGGCCCGGCTCGGAACTGGTGGGCAAGAACCTGATCACCTCGGGCATCCGCCCCCGGTTCAACCTCATGATCATCGCCATCGAAAAGGCGGGCGGGAAGATGACCTTCAATCCGCATCCGGAAGTGACCATCGAGGCCGGAGACACGCTCATCGCCGTCGGCCCCCCCGAGAATTTTTCCGGATTGCAGACCGTGTGCCGAGGCACGCAGGGGGACGAGGCATGAGCCTGCCGCTGGAGCTTCCTTCCGAGGAGAGGCGGCTGGTCGAGCGACTGATCGAGTACAACGATGCCTACCGGCGGGGTGTGCCACAGGTCAACGACGCCCAGTACGACCTGCTGGTCGCCCGGTTGCGGGAGCTCGATCCTGAGCACCCCTTCCTGCATCGGGTCGAGCCCGAGACTTTTTCCGGCAAGCGTGAAATCCGTCACCCCGTGCCCATGCTCTCCACCGACAAGGCCTACACTCCGGAGGAACTGGAGCGTTTTGTGGCCCGCGTGGAAAAGGAAGCCGGGGAGATCGGGGTCAGCGAGGTGCGCTACCGGGTCACGCCCAAGCTCGACGGCCTGGCCGGCCGCGACGACGGGACGGTCTTTGTCACGCGCGGCAATGGCGAGAGCGGCTACGAGGTCAGCTCCGCCTTCGCCAAGGGCATGATTCCCCTTGGCGGACGCGGACGGGGCGTGGGCGAGATGGTCATTCTGCAGAGCTATTTTCAGGAGCACTTGGCCGACGCCTTCGAGCATCCGCGCAATCTGGTGGTCGGCATCGTGTCCTCGGATACGGTCAACGAGTTCGCCAGGAAAGCCCTGGACGACGAAGCCGTGCATTTCGTGCCCTACTCGGAGCTGCCGAGCTGGGAAGGGAGCGGGGCGGAGCTGCTTGCGCGCATGGACGCGCTTACGGACGAGCTTTCGGGCCAGGTGGATTATCCCCTGGACGGCATGGTCGTGGAGGTGGTGAACCCTGACGTGCGCAGCAGCATGGGCGCCACCAGCCACCACTACCGCTGGCAGATCGCGGTCAAGCGCAAGGGCGAGACCGCCCTGACCGTGGTGCGGGAGGTGGTCTGGCAGGTCGGACGCACGGGCAAGGTCACTCCGGTGCTCATGGTCGAGCCCGTGAACGTCTCCGGCGCGACCATCCGCAGGGTCACGGCCCACAACGCCGGGCTGATGGAGAAGAAGGGCCTTGGTCCCGGAGCGCAGATCGAGATCATCCGCAGCGGCGAGGTCATTCCCAAGGTCGAAGCCGTGCTCGTCCCGGCACCGACCACGCTCCCCGAGAACTGTCCGTCCTGCGGCACGGCGCTTGTCCGGGAAAACGATTTTCTCATCTGCGGCAACGAGCACTGTCCCGATCAGGTCGTGCAGACCATCGAGCACTGGTTCAAGACGCTGGGCAACGCCGATTGGTTCGGTCGCAAAACCGTGGAAAAGCTGGTCCGATCCGGGTATGACAGCCTTGAAAAGGTGTACGAACTGGGCGAGGATGAATTTCGGGCCATGGGCTTTGGACCCGTGCAGTCGTCCAATCTGGCCGAGGCAGTGTATCTGAGCCGCACTCGCGAGGTCGAGGAGTGGCGTTTCCTGGCCGCCCTTGGCATCGAGGATCTGGGCAAGGGTGACAGCCGCAAGCTGCTCGGGCAGTTTCGCCTTGAGGATCTGCCGGAAGTCGGCCGCGAGCAGATCGAGGCCATACACGGTTTTGGAGCCATCACCGCACGATCCATCGCCGGGGGGCTGCAACGGGTGGCTCCGACCCTGCGTCATCTGCTGGGGCTGGGTTTCAGGATCATGGCCACCGGAGCGGCCCGCGAGCAGGTCACTGACAGTCCACTGGCGGGCAGGCATGTGGTCTTTACCGGCAAGATGCGCGGTTCGCGCGAGGACATGCAGGAAGAGGCCCGCGCCCAGGGAGCATTGGTGCAGAGCGCGGTCAATTCCAAGACCGATTTTCTCATCTGCGGCGAGAACGTCGGAGCAAGCAAGCTCGCCAAGGCCCGGCAGTTCGGGACGGCCATCCTGCAGGAAGACGAATATCTGCGTCTTATCGGCGCGCAAGGGCAATAAAACACGAGGAGTCTTACATGAGCATTCCAGTCATCATCATGGGCGCCAAGGGGCGGATGGGCTCGACCCTGACCCATTTGGCCATGGAGTCCGACCAGTTTACCGTGAGCGGGGTCGTGGAACGGGCCGAGTACAGCAAGGGGCTGGAAACGCTCGGCTGTCCCGTCATGCACGATCTTGCGGAGCTCCTGCCGTCCTGTCCCGGTGCGACGGTCATCGACTTCACCGCTCCGGAAGTGAGCCTGGACTCGGCCCGCAAGGCCTCGAAGACGGGCAATCCCATCGTCATCGGCACCACCGGACTCTCCGCGGACCAGCAGGCCGAACTGGAAACAATGGCCAGGGACATTCCGATCTTCTGGTCCCCGAACATGTCCATCGGCGTCAACGCCCTGGTGCGCATCCTGCCCATGCTCGAACGCATCCTGGGCGAGGCCTACGACATGGAAATCACCGAGATCCACCATCATCACAAGAAGGACGCCCCCAGCGGCACCGCCGTCAAGCTGGCCCAGGTGCTGGCCGAGTCGCGCGGCTGGAAAATGGACGAGGTCGGCAACTACGGCCGTCAGGGCATCATCGGCGCGCGGCCGGAAAAGGAACTGGGCGTGCACGCCCTGCGCGGTGGTGACGTGGTCGGCGATCACACTGTCTATTTCTTTGGCCCGGGCGAGCGTGTCGAGGTCACCCATCGCGCCCATTCCCGTGAAAATTTCGCGCGTGGCGCACTGCGCGCGGCGGCATGGCTTTCAAGCCGCAAACCCGGCAGGCTCTATTCCATGGGCCAGCTTCTGGGAGAGTAGATGGTAGGCACCTTGCGGCAGGCTCTGGATTTGCTCGGCGGCGTGGTCCTGGGCAAGGATACCCAGCTGCGCCTTTCCCTGGCTTGCCTTCTGGCACGCGGGCATCTCCTGATCGAGGACATCCCCGGCATCGGTAAGACGACCCTGGCCAAGGCCCTGGCCGTGGTGTTGGGGCTTGAATTCAAGCGCGTGCAGTTCACCAACGACCTCCTGCCGGCGGACGTGCTGGGGGTCTCGGTCTTTGACGCAGCCGAGTCCTCCTTCGTATTCCATCCCGGTCCGGTCTTCACCAACGTGCTTCTGGCCGACGAGATCAACCGGGGCACGCCGCGCACCCAGAGCGCGCTTCTGGAGGTCATGGAAGAGCAGCAGGTCAGCCTGGACAACAGCACGCGCCTGCTGCCCCGGCCCTTTTTCGTCCTGGCCACCCAGAATGCCCTGGACCAGGCCGGAACCTATCCGCTGCCGGAGTCGCAGCTGGATCGTTTCCTGTTCCGCATCAGCCTTGGGTATCCGGATCTGGATTCCGAACTGGAGCTTCTTGGGCGCAGTCAGAGCGCAGGCCGTCAGGTGCTGCCCGAGGCGGTCAGCAATGCCGACGAGGTCCTCGATCTGCAGGAGCGCGTCGATCATGTACGCACCAGCGCCGCGCTGCTGCGCTACGTGCGTGATCTTTTGGACTGGACCAGAACTGGCGGGCGGTTCGTCAACGGCCTCTCCCCCCGCGCCGGGCAGGCGCTGGTCCGCGCGTCCCGCGCCTGGGCCTTTCTCGACGGCCGGGATTTCGTGCTGCCCGAGGACGTGCAGGCGGTCTTTCCCAGTCTTGCCGGACACAGATTGCGTTCGGCCGATGGCGCGGGCGTTGACCTGACCGCGATTCTGGCCGCGGTGCCCATCCCCTGAGCGCCGCGCGGGGAGAACAGCATGGTTTTACCACGGTTCATCCGTAATCTGATCCTGGCGCGGCAACGCGCGGATCTGCCCCTGCGTCTGAACCGGCGGCGGATTTACATCCTGCCCACCCGGGCCGGGACGGTCTTTGCCTTTTTTCTTCTGGCCATGCTCATCGCAGCCATCAACTACACCAATAACCTGGCATTTTTGCTGACCTTCCTGCTGGGCAGCATTTCCATTCTTTCCGCCATCCATGCCTACGCCAACCTGGCCGGGCTTGAGGTCGAGGCCGGGCGGCTCTTTCCGGCCTATTGCCTGGATGATGCCCGGTTGCAGCTCTTTTTCCGGGCCGCTGGCCGTGAGCGCAGGCGCCTTTGCGTGCGCATCGGAGCGGCAGAGGCCGAGTTTTCCCTCCATGCCGGGGCCGGACTGGAGATGGATCTGAGCGTTCCGACTTCAAAGCGTGGCCTCTTGCCACTGGGACAGGTGGTGATCAGTACCCGCTATCCCCTGGGGCTCTTTCGCGCCTGGTCCCCCCTTGTGCTCCCTGTGACCGGGCTGGTTTATCCCAGACCCCTGGCCGTCGACAGGATGGATCGGCACCAGCTGCTGGGCGACGGCGATGAGGGCGGACTCGGGATCGTCAGTCAGTCCGGGGAGTTCGGCGGCGTGCGGCCCTATCGCCCTGAAGACGGCATGTCCCGGGTCTCCTGGAAGGCCTCGGCCAGGGGCGCTGGCCTGTTTTCCAAGGAATTTCGCTCCGGCGTGGCCCGGACACTAGTCTTTGACTGGGACGAGGTCCGGGCGTCCGGCTACGAGGAGCGCATCAGTCTGCTGGCCGGACTGGTGCGGGAAGCGGAGCGCGAAGGCATAAGCTACGGGCTGCGGCTGCCGGGGCTTATGATCGAGCCGGGCAGCGGCGCCGGACAGGCGCATCGCTGCCTGGAGGCCCTGGCCTTGCTCCCGGAGGGCGCATGATCCACGACAAGCGCCGCTTCAGCGTGACCCTGCTGGCCCTGGCGCTGGCCTTTGCCCCGCACCTGCCGCGCGTGCCGCTCTTTGTCGGCGTTTTCGTCTGTGCAGCCTGGGGCTACGCCCTGGGGATGCAATATCGGGGCTGGCCCGTTCCATCCCGGTGGCTGCGCGTCATTCTGGCCCTTTGCTGCCTTGCCCTGGTGCTCTTCACCCATGGCCGGTCCTTCGGACGCGACGCCGGAGTGGCCCTGCTGTCCCTCATGCTGGGGCTAAAAGCCGTGGAGAGCAAGTCCGTGCGCGACATGCTGGCCCTGCTCTTTCTGGCCTATTTCGTGGTCGTGACCAACGTGCTCTATTCCCAAACGCTGGTCATGAGCGCGTACATGTTTTTTTCGGTCATGGCCGTGACCGCTGCCCTGGTTCACCTGCATTCCGGCGAATCTCGCCTGCTCCCGGACCTGCGTCGCGGCGGCCTGCTGCTGGTTCAGGCCCTGCCGCTGGCCCTGCTTCTCTTTGTCTTTTTTCCTCGTCTCCAGGGCGCTCTCTGGGGCGTGCACGACGAGCGTGACGAGGGTGTCAGCGGGTTCAGCGAGACCCTTGAGCCGGGTTCAGTGGCCAGCCTGTCCCTGTCCCGGGAGGTGGCCTTCAGGGTCGATTTTCCCGGCTCCATCCCGGACCGGGACAGCCTTTACTGGCGCGGGCTGGTGCTGGACAGCTTCGACGGCTTGACCTGGTCCCGGGACCTACCCGCCGAGGTCACCGCCCCGCGCGGCGGCGCTCTCCCCGAGGGCGGCGTGCCCTACACCATGACCATGGAGCCGCACAACCGGGAGTGGGTTTTCGCCCTTGACCTGCCCGTGCTCGCCCCAAGAGGCACGGTGCTTCGCTCCGACCAGACCCTGGCCAGCCTGCGCATGGTCCGTTCGCGGGTGCGCTTTGAACTCGTCTCGGTGCCGACTCCCGGCTCCGCCCCCGTTCCCGGACCGCCGTGGACCGCGTTGCCCGATGGCGGAAATCCCAAGGCTCGCGCCCTGGCCACCCAATGGAGGGAGGCGGGCCTCTCCTCGGAAGGGACGGTCGCGGCCGCGCTGGAATTTTTCAGGGAGGGCGGGTTCGTGTACAGCCTGCGTCCCGGAGCCATGGATCAGGACATCGTCGATCAGTTTTTGTTTGCAACCCGGCTGGGATATTGCGAACATTATTCTTCGGCCATGGCTTTTCTGCTTCGCGCCGCCGGGATTCCGGCCCGGGTCGTGGTCGGCTATCAGGGCGGGGAGGTGAATCCCATGGGCGGGTACCTCATCGTCCGCCAGTCCGACGCCCACGCCTGGGTCGAAGTCTGGATCGACGGGCGCTGGCTGCGCGTGGACCCGACCTCGGTTGTCGCCCCGCAGCGGCTGGTGACCGGCGTGGAGACCTTCGTGCCCCAGGGCCGGGGTGTCGTGCTGCCCGAAGGGGTCCGGGCCCTGCGCAAGGTGGGACGTTTTTTTCAACTGGGATGGGACGCGGCCAACAACTCCTGGAATCAGTGGGTGCTCGGCTTCAGCCATGAACGGCAGCGCGGCTTGTGGGAGCGTCTGGGTCTCGATCCCGCCACCCGGGCCGGAGCCGGAAAATTGGCGGTCATCCTGGCCGTGGGGCTATGCACCGTGCTGGGCGTTGTGGTCGGCTTCATGCTGCGGGCGCGGCGTGACCGGCGAGATCCGGTTGTGTCGTTGTACGCCCGCTTTTGTCGCAAACTGGAAAAACAGGGATTGCCCAGGGGACCTGCCGAAGGCCCGCGTGATTTTGCCCGGCGCATCGGCACGCTGCGTCCGGATCTGGCCCAGCCTGTCGGGGATATTGCAGAAGGGTACATGGCGCTGCGTTACAGCGGCCGGGGAGACCTTGCGGCATTCAAGAGGCTCATTGATGAATTCATGGGGAGAAAGAATTGATGGAAGAAAAAAAGGGTGCCCTGGTGCCGGTGGAAAAGAGGGAAGAGCCTCCTATCACGCCGGTGGAGCAGGAATACGAGCACGCCAAGTCATATTTCAAGGAATCGACGCTTCAGGCGGCCAAGGTCAATGCGGCGTTGCTGACCGTGCTTGGGGTGTTCGTGGTGCGGGGAATCCGGTATGCGTGGGAGGCCTTGAGCTGCCGCTTTCCCTGGCGCAGAAAAAAGTGAAGGCGCCCCTGGGCGCCTTGGCATTCGTTTTTTAGCGTTGGCCCAGAATTCCGGCCTTGAATTTTTCACCCGGTCCGGGTTTGGGACCGATCCAGCAGGCCAGCAGGGCATCGTTGAAATCCTTGCCCGGGATCACGCCCTTGAGCTGGTCGCGCACCACGATTCTGGTTCCAGTCGCCGGATCATACAGGCAGCTCAGGGTCTCGCCCTTGCTCATGGTTTCCATAAAGCTTCCGAGTGTCGCGAAGCGCTCCCTGAGAGACGCGTCGGCGGCGGGAGTGTTGGCCTCCAGCCCGTCCAGCCAGGCGTCTGAGATCTTTTCGGCTTCGACCTTGCGCAGAAAATGCATGGTCATGGCCCGGGGGGCATCCGTGGCCAGGATTGTCCCGGCGTCTGTGGAAGGCGCGGTCAGGTAGAGTCCGGCCGCATAGACGTCGAAGAAGGTGAAGGTGCGCATCCCAAGGCCGTTCAAGGTCAGGGTGGATTCACCCAGGGTGAGCTGGTCGGACAGGGTGACATCACCGATCCGGCCGCCCGAGGCAGGGGACGCGATGCTCAGGATGATCATGCATATGAAGATGTATTTGCGAATCATGAGTGAACCCTTTATTGCTATCATGTTGAAATATTGAAATTGTCTTGCAGTAAGACTGGCAGTGTTGAGCGTTCGCTTAGCATTGCTTTTGCAAAATGAAAAGGGGGGCGACGACATCGTCCCCCGGCGGAGAATGCATGCTGGTCGCGATTCTTTCGGATATTCACGGCAACATCGAAGCCCTGGACGCTGTCTGGCAGGACATGGCACCGCTACCTGTCGATCAAATCGTGAGCCTGGGGGATGTGGTCGGCTACGGGCCGAATCCCGAGGAAGCCGTCATCTCGGTGCGCGAACATGACGTAGTGTGCTGCATGGGCAACCATGAACTCGGCATCGTCAATGCGACGGAACGCGCCTGGTTCAACTCCACGGCGCAAAAGGGACTGGGACTGACCGCGAGCCTGCTGTCTTCCGAGAGTCTGCGCTACATCGGCTCCCTGCCCCGCTTTCTGTGCCATGCCGGGGCGAGGTTCGTGCACGGGTTCCCGCCCGACAGCGTGACCACCTATCTGTTCCAGGTCGATGATGCGGCTCTTGAGCGCTGGTTTGCGCAGGGTGAGGCGCTGACCTTTGTCGGGCACACCCACGAGCTGGGTCTGGTTGGCTGGAACGGGACCGAGGTCGTGCGCAGGGAACTTGGGCGGGAGCGGTTCATGCTGGATGGGAGCCCCTGCATCGTCAACGCGGGCAGCGTCGGACAGCCCCGGGACGGAAACAACAACGCCAAATACCTGCTCTGGAATACCCAGACGGACCTGATCGAGGTGCGCTTCGTGTCCTACGACATCGAACGCACCGTGGCCAAAATCCGCGAGCGGGGATTCCCCGATTATTACGCCACGAGGCTCTGGTGACCATGAAGATAGGACGCTACAATGTTTTGGGAGGCCTTGGTCGGGGTGGCATGGGTGGGGTCTACAAGGTCGGGCACCAGGCCCTGGGCCGGGTCATGGCCCTGAAGCTTTTGCAGCCCCACGAGCTGTTGAACGAGCTTATGGGCGAGGAAGCTGTGAGGTCCGCTTTTTTGCGCGAGGCCAGGCTTCTGGGTTCATGCGAGCATCGCAACATCGCCTCGGTCCTCGATCTGGACGAGGACCGGGGGCGGCCCTTCATGGTCCTTGAATACCTGTGCATGAACCTGGGCGGTCTCATCGGTGAAGGGCGCGTGGTCGAGGATGTGACGCGGGTAGTGCCGCCGCGCACCGCCCTTGATTTCGTGCGTCAGACTCTGGACGGACTGGAGTATCTGCACGGCCGGGGAATCATCCATCTCGACGTCAAGCCCGGCAATCTGATGCTCGGCAGCGACGGGACGATAAAGCTCATCGACCTTGGCTTGTCGCGACTGCGCGGCGAGGTCTGGGTCAAGCCGAAGGGTCTCAAGATCGGTTCTCCGTATTACGCCGCGCCGGAACAGGAGGACAGCCCCGAGAAGGCGGACGAGCGGGCCGACCTTCATGCCGTTGGGGTGGTTCTGCATCGTCTGGTCAGCGGATTCTTGCCCGTGGACGGGCTGGTCGATTCGCCCCTCTTTTCCGGGGCGTGGCGGGAATTTTTCGCCCTGGCCCTGGCCGCTGATCCCGATGCGCGCTTTCAGGATGCAGGAGCCATGCGCGATGCCCTGAAGACCCTCGAAGCGGATCTGCAAAGACGCTCCAGCAGCGAATGCGTGCTGCCGGAACCAGTCTGTACCGTCATGGGCAGATTGCGCTCGAAGCCGCTGCGCACCGGCGTGGGCCCGCGTCCCTTTGATTTTCTGGACGAGCTGTACCGGCCGCTGGCCTATCACGAAACGGAGCTGGAAGAGGTCATGGGCGGCTGGCTGGACCGATGCACCGGCCTGGTCTGGGGGGCCGTCTCCCCCTGGCCCATGACCTGGGACGAAGGCATGGCCTCCGCGGCTTCCGTGGCCTCGGGAACCGATGCGGCCGAAGGCTGGCGCATGCCCACGGTGGAGGAACTGGTCTCGTTGCTGAGACCCGGGCTTGAGCTGGACGAGTTTTGTCACAGGCCCTTTGGCGACAGGTACTTATGGCTCTGGACAGGAGACCGGCGCAGCTATACATCGGCCTGGTTCGTCGATGTCGGAGGAGGCGCCGTGCTGACCCAGGACCGAAGCTGCCGTTTTCATGTCCGGCTGGTGCGATCCGTGTGAAACAGGGGGGCCGGTGCAATCGTGGGGTGGGCGAAAAATTTTTCGCCCCTACACGGTCCAAACACGGTGCCAACACGATGCCAACACGGTGCCAACACGATGCCAACACGGTGCCAACACGGCCCCAACATCGCCCGCCCACACCGACCCGCACCACCGTAGGGGCAGACCTACGTGTCTGCCCAATCTCGGTGTAAGGCGAGACAACCACGCAGGGGCGGCAGGGAAGAAGGGCGGCCACGCAGGGCCGCCCCTACGGTATGCATATACCGGATCGTTGCGGCCATGGTATGCATATATCGGATCATGGCGACCATGTGATGACAAATCCC
>NZ_JADBGG010000041.1 GCF_014873765.1 Desulfomicrobium macestii
AGTCCCGAGGCATTCGAAAAATCATTTTATCAGAGACAGCGAAACAGGGCGGCTTAACCTCCCGGTCTGTGTCCATTTTTTCTGTGGCAATCCAGAGGGTTCCAAGCCCTCGATTCTGTCTATTAAATACTTGCATCTAATTTTCATTTTTACCGGGGCACCGGGGCACAACCTCGAAAACCCTTACCAGCCCTAGCTTTCCCGCGCCCCGGTAGACAAAATCATACCGGGGCACATCGGGGCGCCGGAGCGGGACTACCGGGGCAGTCCCGAAGCGTGAAGGCCCGGCAACCCATGCTAGGCGTAGGATTCTAGCCTGCCCCCCCCCGTTTTTCCCTGGAACAATTCCTAGAAATCATACCGGGGCACCGGGCGGGGCACCTTAGGAGACAATTTTGATACGCGAGAAATCAAAAAAATACCCCGGCGTCTATTGGCGCCAGGATGAAAAAACCGGCGAGCGATCATATTATATCCGCTACCGGCTTGGCGGACGTGAATCAAAGCTTATCGATGAACCGGTCGGCAAATCCTCCGCAGCCATGACCGAGGCCAAAGCCGCGCAAGTGCGGGTCCTACGCATGACTGGTAAAGACCAACCCAATACCGAGCGCAGAGCCCAAGAGAAGGCCGTCAAGGAAGCTGAGGCCGGACGCTGGACCGTGCAAAAGATCTGGGACGAGTACGACAAAGCGCACAAAGACCGTTCCAGCGCTAAGCCTGACCGTTCTTATGCAAGCTATTTTCTGACCGACTTCGGTGAAAAGATCCCTGAAGATCTTGTGACCCTGGACATTGAACACCTGCGCAGAGACCTTGCCAAGCGCAAGAGCGCCAGAACCAAAAAGCCCCTTTCCGCTCAGACCCAGAAGCACGTCCTAGCCCTACTCAAGCGGATGCTCAAATGGGCGGCGGACATGGGGCACATTGCCCCGCCCGCGCACCTCAAATTCAAGATGCCTACCGTCGATAACGAGAAAACCGAGTTTATGAGTGAGGATCAACTTCAAGCATATTTTGAAGCATTGGATGAAGAACCCGACCAAGACGACGCGGCATTTTTTCGGCTGGCGCTCTTTACCGGCATCCGTAAGACCGCCCTTCTCAACCTCCAGTGGAGTGACGTGGACCTGGAAGGCGGCTACCTGACCTTACGCGGTGCCGTGGCGAAGAATGACAAGACACAGACCGTTCCGCTCTCCCAAGGCGCGGTCCAGGTGCTGAAGAGGATCACGCGCAGAGAAAGTTCCTACGTGTGGCCCGGTGCTGACGGTGGTCCTAGAGAGGGGTTCACGCGCATGGGGCGGCGACTGAGGAAGAAAGCAGGGCTTCCAAAGGATTTCCGACCATGTCACGGCTTGCGGCATCATTTCGCATCTACGCTGGCCAGTTCCGGCAAGGTGGATTTGTACAGCTTGCAAAAACTCCTGACACACGGAAGCAGCGCCATGACACAACGGTATGCGCATTTAAGCGATGAGGCCCTAAAGCGGGCAGTGGCGACGGTGGACGACATGCTAAGTCGACAGATCCCCAAAGAGTCTATTGGTAACAACCCAACATCTTTGGATAATACGTAAAAACCATGTGAAATATCTCAAAATTAACCACTCAAAAAAACTTAAATTTTCCTTGCCATTTTTTGGGCAAGGCATATTAGTTCTCTTGACATGAAAAAATGGTTCCATATACGGATCCATCCATTGGGAGGGGGTGCATGGCAGAGGATGGCAAAATCAAGAAGTGCTACGACAAACTCGTTAGATCACCGAGCAACACCTCGTTTGAAGAGTTTTGCGCGTGTGCAGAGTCTGCAGGATTTATATTTAAACGCCAATCAGGATCTCACATTCTATATCAACACAAAGATCACCCCGCCGAGATGATGAATTTTCAAAATGATAAAGGAAAAGCTAAACTTTACCAAGTCAGGCAACTGATTAAATTTATCGAAGCCTATATATTAACCGACTAATCAGGAGGCGCTCAATGCTTAAGCACGGATTTACCGTTCTTTGGAGCGACGAGGACAATTGCTTTATTGCAACGTGCCCAGATTTTCCTGGATTATCTGCGTTTGGTGAAAGCCCAGAAGAAGCTTTAAGAGAAGCAAATGTTGCTCTATCCTTGTTTTTAGACGAATTCCAAGAATCAGGAAAAAACGCTCCTTTACCAAAAACTTTAGTCCATAATAATTATAGCGGCCAAACACGTTTAAGGATGCCAAAAACTCTACATAAAGATCTCGCAGAAAGTGCAGAGAATGAAGGAGTGTCGCTTAATACATGGATTATTAAACTCCTTTCTGAATCAAACGCGATATCAAGAGTTGAAAATAAACTTGAATGCATTGCAAGAAAACAAACTATAGAACTTGCCACAAAAGTACAAAAACAAAATCCTGAAAAATCGGGTACAAGTTTTGTATTACAACAAGATTTTATGTATGAACAAGATTTAAACGGTGAGGACTATGGACAAGCAAAAACTTATATTAACTAAAGGGCCAAGACTTACAAAATGCGAATTTAATACAAGAAATATTAAATCGCCCATTAAGAACAAGCCATTAGTAAAATGTAAATACACTGTTGCAGTTTCAAAAGAAGATGGAAGTGATACGATTGACATTATCGCGTCTATCAAGTCAAACAGTGGAAACATTCCGTTTAAATTTGAAATTTCACTGCAAGCAGAATTTTCATTGCATGATAATGTCGAAATAGACGATGAAGACATCGTACAGATGTCTCTTCCTTATTTTTATACAACAATGAAGGATCTTATTATTGAGCTAACTAGCAAGGCATATATTAAACCTTTTTATCTCCCCATGCCGTACAGCGTGCCTTCGGAAGAAAACATGAACTTACAAAAACTATAAGTATTTTTAGCGCGCCCCTCTCCCGAGGGGCTTCTATTTTGCTCAATTTCTTGCGATGTTTCACAAATAATGGCAGGGGTTTTCTTCACCGAAAACCCCATTTTTTATTCAAAATACCAGGAAATAACCATGGTGGATATCGCGGAATTCATCGCCCGTTGGAGCAATTCCCACGGCTCGGAACGAGGAAATAGCCAGCGGTTTTTGACGGAATTCATTTCCATTCTGGAGCTACCGCCGATGCCCACTGACGCGGAAACCGTCCCAGGCTACGAATTTGAACATTCCGTTGCGTACAAGGATGACGAGGGTAAAACCCACGATCTCCGCATTGACCTATACAAGCGCGGTTGCTTCGTCCTCGAATCCAAGCAGGGAATAGAGGTCCGCGAAAAAACACCCCTTGAACAAATCGTTGCCCGTCCGGCGAAGGCAGGAACCAAGCGTGGCACCTCTGCCTGGGATCGGCTCATGGACCGCGCCTTTCACCAGGCGGAAGACTATGTGCGCCGCCTTCCCGCCACTGAAGGGCGCCCGCCGTTCATCATCGTCATAGACGTTGGATTCTCTTTCGATATCTACGCGGAATTTTCACGCACTGGCGGCCTTTATGCGCCCTACCCCTCACCTGGTAAGCACCGATTCTCCCTTGCGGATCTCGCCAAGCCCGAAGTGGCGACCATGTTCAAGTCCATTTGGGAAGATCCCCTTTCCCTGGACCCGTCGCGGCGTTCGGCCAAGGTTACGCGTGAAATTGCCGCCCACTTGGCGGAGCTGGCAAAATCTCTTGAGGGTGACCATGCACCCGATGACGTGTCCGCGTTCCTCATGCGCTGCTTGTTCACCATGTTTGCCGAAGACGTAGGGCTCTTGCCTGAACGATGTTTCCAGAAGATTCTTGAAAACGGCCTGAACAAGCCTGAGGGCTTCGCGCCCACGGCCCAGGATCTTTGGCACGCAATGAATATTGGCGGTTGGTCTGTGGCCATTCAGGACAAGCTCTTACGCTTCAATGGCGGCATATTCGCCGACCCTTTGGCTCTGCCCTTGAACCGCGTTCAGATTGAAGTGCTGCTCAAGGCCGCCCAGGCCGACTGGCGGGAAGTGGAGCCCGCCATTTTCGGCACCCTCCTGGAGCGGGCCCTTGACCCGCACGAACGCCACAAGCTCGGAGCGCATTTCACACCACGCGCCTACGTAGAACGTTTGGTTGCTCCAACGCTCATCACGCCTTTGCGGGAGGAATGGCGAAGCATCCAGGCAGCGGCAGCCATGGCCGCTGAAGACGGTGACAGGGCCAAGGCCCTAAAGATCGTGACCGCCTTTCAGAAAAAGCTCTGCCTGCTGCGCATCCTGGACCCGGCCTGCGGTACGGGGAACTTTCTCTATGTGGCGTTTGAACTCCTCAAACGACTAGAAGCCGAAGTGGTCCAGGAAGAATCCCGCTATGGGGCTCAGGGGCGCTTACGCATGGAAGGGGCGCATGTAGACCCCCACCAGTTCCTGGGCCTCGAACTCAACTCCAGGGCCGCGAGAATAGCGGAAATGGTCCTCTGGATTGGATATCTGCAATGGCATTTTCGAACCCACGGACACACGCCGCCTTCTGAACCGATCATCCGCGCCTTCCGAAACATCGAATCCAGGGACGCAATCCTTGCCTTTGATAGCTGGGAATATCGCGCCGACGAAAGCGGGAAGCCCGTCATGCGCTGGGATGGCCGCAGCACCAAGACCGACCCGGTCACGGGGCGCGAAGTGCCGGACCCGGAGCAGACTCTTCCGGATATGATTTTTAAGAACCCTCGCCCGGCATCTTGGCCCGAGGCGGATTTCATTCTCGGCAATCCGCCGTTCTTGGGGGGAAGCTCAAAGCGCGGCATCCTTGGCCAAGGCTATTTTGAAGCGCTGGCCAAAGCCTATCCCGAACTGCCCGAGTCCTGCGACCTGGTCATGTACTGGTGGCACAAGGCCGCCGAGATTGTCAGGGCAAAGAAGGCGGTTCGTTTCGGCTTCATCACCACCAACAGCATTTCCCAAGCCTTCAACCGTCGCATAATCGCCCTGCACCTGGATGCGGGTCTGTCTGTGACCTTCGCCATTCCGGATCACCCATGGGTGGACAGCGCCGACGGCGCAGCCGTACGGATCGCGTTGACCGTTGGGGCGCCTGGTCATGAGGCCGGGGAAGTCCAGACCGTGACGCATGAAAAAGAAGGTTCTGATGTTGAAAGGGATGTCACGTTGTCCAGCCAATGGGGACGGGTCAATGCGGATTTGACTGTGGGGGCGGATGTAACAGACATCAAACAACTATTTTCAAATTCTGCACTTTGTTTTCAAGGGGTCAAACTTCACGGAACTGGCTTCATTGTTACAAATTTAGAAGCAGAAATTCTCGGGCTAGGTAAGGTTCAAGGAATAGATTGTCATATTCGACCGTTCTGTAATGGGAATGACTTAGTAGGAAAAAACCGCCACGCTATGGTTATTGACCTTTTTGGACTTAACGAAAGTGAGGTTTTGACGCAATTCCCAACTATCTTCCAATGGATATCAGAGCGTGTGAAACCAGAAAGAGATCAAAATAATAGAGAGTCGTACAAAAAAAATTGGTGGATTTTTGGAGAACCCAGGCGAGAACTAAGGCCTGCAATCAAAAAATTGAGACGCTACATTGCTACTGTCCGAGTTGCAAAACATCGCATTTTTTGCTTTCTAAACTCTGAAATTCTCCCAGAAAGTCGAGTAATGGCCATTGCACTTGATGATGCTTTTTTTCTTGGTGTTCTTTCAAGCCGCCTGCACACGGTTTGGTCTTTAGCCGCCGGAGCATCACATGGAGTCGGGAACGATCCAACATACAACAACACTCTTTGCTTCAACCCTTTCCCCTTCCCTGCCACCGATGAATGCCAACGCCAACGCATCCGAGACATTGCGGAACGTCTTGACGCCCACCGTAAGGCCCGCCAGGACGAACACCCGGACCTGACACTGACCGGCATGTACAACGCCATGGAACGCCTCCGCTCCGGACAGTCTTTCACGCCCGCAGAAAATAAAGCACATGAACAGGCCTTGGGCACAGTCCTCCTGACCCTGCACAACGAACTCGATGCTGCCGTTGCCGATGCCTACGGTTGGCCTGCCGATCTTTCTGACTCCGAAATATTGTCCCGCCTGGTGGAGTTGAACAAGGCCCGAGCTGCTGAAGAAAAGAAAGGGGTGATCCGCTGGCTACGCCCTGAGTACCAGGCCCCGGAAAGCACCAGAAGAGAAGAAACACCGTCCCTGCCGATACCCCAGGCCCAAACGCAACAAACCAAACCCAAGGCCGCAGAATTGACACCTTGGCCCAAGGATGAAGCCGGGCGGATTGCCCTGCTCATGAAAACCCTTCGTGCACTTGGACGTGAGGCCACCACGAATGAACTCGCTGCTGGGATCAAAGGCGCGTCTGCCGCGAAGATTGACCGTGTGGCCCAGAGCCTTGCTGTGCACGGTCTGATACGGAAAGGTGATAAGGGATATTTGGGGTAAACAGTTGTGAGAATCAGTCTAAACTGATATGTTTTTGGTCGTCCCTAAATGTATTTCTAATAAGCCTGAGCAGTATTGCTGTCCTTTTCTCGTAGAAAATAACTAGCTCCAATACTTGAAAAACTTCCGACAATAATTTATGTTTTTTTAAAGATTAAAAATAAAAAGGCTTTGTTACACTGACGAGGATATTTTTTACGCCAAGTCCCCGTTAACATTTGAGGCCCGTGGGCTTTACCCCAAAATATTATCAATTCAGGGCTCAGTAGATGACACCCATTCTGTATAATAAGTATCTCTGTAAATTATCTCTCTACATAAGGGGATTTCATGTTTGACATTAATGGAAAGTACCAGGCAAGCATATTTGGCAACTTCACTGATATTTCACCTAATTCTGAAAATATTATAAAAATATTATCTTTATTTAAAGAAGAAAATTACATTCCAAGCACAATACAAGAAATATCACAAATTGCAAGCGGCAACGCTCACAGAGTACAATTAATAACAAACGATCGCGAGTGGCACATAAATTTTTTAACAAATAGGATAGATATTGAAAAAAATCCCATAGATTCAAAAGGAAATAATCTTGGAAAAATTGAAGATTTTACGAATTACTCTGTAAAAACATTTGAAAAAATACTATTAGAATTTAATAAAAAATCTAGTCGGTTTTCATTGGTCACAAGTGGTCTCCTAAAAGAAATAAGCAGTGAAAAGCTTGATTGTATATATTGTAAATTATTTAATCAAATTAAATTTTATGAAGACAATCCTCCATTTGAATGGAACTTCAGAACGGTGTCAAAAATTAAAAAAGAACTTCTTGGCTCACAAGAAAATTACAACATAATATCATCAATCAATCGTTTACAAGGAATTTTTTCATCTCAATCAGAATCTTACAATTTTGACAGAATTGAAGTACAGTTTGATATTAATACAACACATGAAAATCAAGAAACAAGATTCGAACTGAAGCATATAGATGAATTCATGAAGCAAGCAGTTTCTATTCGTGCAGATCTAATAGAAGAATTCAAGGAATATCTCGATGTTTAAGTATATCAAATTACCATTATTACTGACTGATAATTCACGCCCTACAACAACTAGACAAACAAAATTCCAATCAACCAACTTTGAAGATGATAATTTTGCTCCAATAATATATAAAATTTTTAACGACACAAATATCAAAAGCAGTAGAAGCGAGATTAGTATTCTTTGTCAATATTTCGGAACAAAAAAACTTGCAAATTCAAGATCAAGTGAAGAGCTAAAAATCGAAACCTCTAACGATTTTTGCTCAATACATAAAAAAAACATTATTGATCTAATTTTATTGCAAGATTTTGATTATGGCTTTAATTCAAATGCCGACAAATATGTTCAAAATATTATTAGTACAAACAAAACAGACACCGCATTATTACTTAATTCGATTTTCATCGAAAATTTTGACATTAAAAACATTGTAACTGGAATTTTAAGAATTATTGCTCACCTTAAATATGATGATATATATCCTGTTGGACAAACTATGGCCATAGCTGCGCTAAAGCATAAGGATGTTGAAATTAGAGAATGCGGAGTTAGAGCTTATGAAATATGGGGAAATCAGGAATCTATTAAAGCGTTAAAAAGCATCAAATGTACTGAAAAATGGCTTCAAGACTATATCGACCAAGTCATAAACGAAATAACTGAGGAAATACAAACTAATGGCTCTGCTTGTTAGGAAAATTGAAATTGCGAAATGGAGACAAAACAACATTATAAGTGGAGCTGACGCATCTGCTGATGCAATAACAAATTGTATGAAAACAACTTCTAATAAATTATCTACATGGAAAATTGAAAACAGTGACAAAATCAATGAAGCTGTCTTAGCCACCATATCAAATTTTCAAAAATTTGATAAAACTGATTATATAATATTAGAAGAAACTTTTTTATCTGACAATGGATTGAAAATTATCCCGTTTCCTGGAAATACTCCAGTTTATGATTTAATTGATACGCATTACGATATTGTTGATTTAACATATTCGTCTTTAGGTATTTTAAAAAATCAAGTTATTGAACATATAAAAGCGGAAAAAGTAATAAGAATTACCGCGCGAGAGTCGAAAAAAATTTTATTGAAAGCAATTGATGAACAACGCGTTGATATAGACAAGCTTCACCCAGAACTCCAAAGCAAAATCAAAAAAGAACCATTGAAATAATCGAAGATACCAATTGAATTTGCTTTTTTATCTAAATCTGGTTATTATTGTTAGCCTTAGCACATCAATCAAATTTTGCTTTTCGCCGTGACACGGGGAACAGTTGTAGACCTGCTCGGAGGCTGGGGCGGGTTCGTGTGTGATTTTCTGATTGGAGCCCCCGAGGGAGACGATTATGAGTTTGTCACCGTCACGGTTCGCAAAGAGCAGTGCGAGCCCTCTCCCTCATAAATACCCGAAATAATGCCGCTAAAGTCTTGCGCAAAAAAAAAGCCCCCCGAGACCAATTCCCGAGGGACAACACACAGGGAGAGGAAGAAAAATCTAGTTAATATATGTTCCGATCCCCGCAAAAATCCCGCCCCACTTCGCCGCCGCCTGGATCACTGTCGGCAAGTTCATAGCACAAGCGCCGCCAACGATTTTAGCGATACAAACCCCGACCTGGGCCCGCTTGCCATGTGTTAGCCCGTACCATCCAGCGATGAAGCCAAGGAAACCGACAACCCAGGATATCCGCAAAAAAGTCTTAAACATATCGCTTGCCGGTCCGGCCTTGGCCGTCACGTGACTCTCAATTCCAACGAGCTGCAAGCTGTCAGCTCCGAAAAGCGACCCGGCGGCCATGTTGACCGCGCTTGCGACCGACAGCAATACACCGCCAACGAGGACCATGGACAATGCCCGACCTGGCGACTCTTGACGGCCTTTGCTCTTGATGAACGCAATCAGCCCGCCACCCAGAAGGAAAAAACCAATGGCCCCGGCTGCAATCCTCGCCAGGCCGGCCAGCGCCACAAGGTCCGCGCCAATTTGGCCGTGATTAAGCGCCTGTGGTCCGTCAGCCCAGGCCCCGGCCGGGACGAGCCCGGCCAGGGCAATGGTGATGATCATTATATGTGCACGCATCGTTATTTACTCCCCTGGGGCAATGCCTTTTTGCCTGCCCCGGCTGCCACGGGCTTAGCGCCGCTCTTGAGCGCTCCGACTCCGCGACCAAGCGTCACGGCAGCCATTCCGGCGCCGATAATCTTGCCAGAAGCCGCCTTGTCGTCGCCGCTCATCTGCGATTGACCGCCAACCCATGCAAGAATTTCGTCCGCCGCCTGGAACATAAATCCGAACGCTCTGATAGCAATGATTGCAACTGCAAAACCGGCGAGTATAAATGTAACAGTCAATCTGATAAAAAAATTGATGTAGTCGAAACCTGGGGTGTTGACGGACCCAGATACAATGTAAGGTTTAACACTTTCCAGGAAAACCCACGAAATACCTGATAAAATAAAATAACTGCACACAAAACCGATTGTAATGAGGATCGGACGCAGTGTCATGGACATTAACAACATCCAGCCTTGCTTAGTGTGTCCGCCATTGTCACTCGGCAGTATGTGTGCTGCTGACCAAATCGGCGCGGCCAGCACTGATTGCAGGATGCTTATAAAGACAGAGCACAGGCCGAAAATCCAAATGCAGAGCGGTATAAACGGCAATACGTGAGAAAGAAAAACGCCTGCACCGAGCATGCACAACACAACTGCCGTACCGATTATGCCCGAATCGCTGACCCAACCAGCGGCCTTTGCAACTGCACCAATCGGCAATTTGCTAACAACCGCTGCAACTGATTTAACACCGACTAGCACTACTGCGCTTTGTACTGCGTAATGTCCAAGATTTATTAATCTTAAATACGGATCTCCGCCGCCGTCCAATATGCTAAAAACTGCATCAGTGATTGCTTGCATTGTCTCAGCGCCGGAAATTTCCGCGACTTGTACGCCGTTACTATGCAAAAAACTTGCACTGCGAATAATATAGACACCGACCCCGCCTAACTCGGTATCTATCATGTTTGTAAAATCCGGGACGTCTGGCGTAAAATCGTACGTGACGCGCTGATTAAAACGCGCTGTTTGCTCTGATATTGTGTAATACCATGTGCCAAGCGTCATCCATCCTTTAACAGCAACGCTCTGACTAAAATTTGCAATACCGTCTTGCGCTTTTTTGTCTATATCGATCCGCGCAACATCCGCAAGCTCTGTATCGAGCTGTTTAAAACGGGCTTTTGCTGCTGCAAGTCGTTCCGTCGGCTGGTACTGCTCGTTTTTGACAATAGACTCTGCAATCGGTCGCAACTCTTGTACAACATCGTCTATCGCATAACGCGCAATCTGATAGTAATGCGCGTCTATTGTTAAAGAGCCGCATGAGTTATCATTCATGCTGAAAAAGTTCTTTTTGCCGTAAACAATTTGATTTTTATCCCAGCTTACCGGCATTGGATCAGCTCCAAGCTGACTATAGTGCGTGTCTTTATAAGCTTTACACGTCTCTAATTGCAAGAGCGCAAGCAACGCTTTATCTTTATTTTGGTCGTGAAATGCCGGAAATGTAGTAAGCGGGCGGCCTGTCGACAGGTGCGCTGCTGTCATCTCAGCGA
Source organism: Desulfomicrobium macestii (assembly GCF_014873765.1). Taxonomy (NCBI): domain Bacteria; kingdom Pseudomonadati; phylum Thermodesulfobacteriota; class Desulfovibrionia; order Desulfovibrionales; family Desulfomicrobiaceae; genus Desulfomicrobium; species Desulfomicrobium macestii. The sequence continues at coordinate 11,114 of NZ_JADBGG010000041.1, forward strand.
TACGGTCAGCAGTTGTAAATCCGAATCCTGCAAAAGACAAAACCATCATCTGTACAAGAGACATGCCGAAAATCGGAATAATGCCTACTGCACCAGCTACGCCACGCATAACAGAAGCAATACTATTGTAACGCGAGAAAAAAGAGCCTTCGTGCGCTGCCCGCATCGTGCCGGACATAATCAAAAACAGTATAACAGCGCTTGCAGCCATAGCAATGGCAGTGTTGTACAATGTAAAAATATCGACCAAGAGCGGCCCAACCGCGCTAGTCGGACCGCTATCGTACATATTGTGCCACGAGTCGCCAAAAATTGACGACAATAAACCGTCACCGATGTTTCCGGACGAAAAATCAATATCTTGCGCAAATTCCGGCGCTGTTTGTGCGTTGGTAGTCTCTGCCATGGCTATTCTCGCCGTGCTATCGCGTTGCTCATTTTTTCGACATCGTTAGCAGTGCGCAGCGTGTACATTCCAAAAACGACAGCCCAGGCCAAACATGCCCCGGCCCCGGACATGGAGTCAATGCTCAGGCAGTACATAACGCCCGCGACACATGCCGCCATGACTGACATAAAAATGTACTGACTGACGGTTGCGTTTTTGTGGAGGCGTTTAATGTCTGCACGATACTGCTGTTCGCTGTAGTCGTAAGCGTCGTCGCCTTCGTTTTTAATGTTTTGCTTGATGATTTTTACGCTACTAGACAAAACTCGCGTTTCGCGTGCTGTGCCGCGAAGATACTTAAACGCGTTTCGGGTCAGGTATTTGAGTCCTAGGATGTCCATGGTTTCCCCCGTGTGTTAAAGACCTAATCTTTCTCTGTTGTGTTTGTCATACAATTCATCATAGTCAGCGTATGCTTCAAGCAATTCTTCATGCGCATCACACTTTTTATATTTAAGAAAATCTAATTCACCACGCGGTTTGTCAAAACCTAACTCACTACGCAATTTATTCCAATCTTCTCTGCATGTATCACAAAAAATAGTATCATAATGACTTTCGTACTTTGCATTGCATTTTTTACATTTATATGTCGAATTGATTAGATATTTATTTTTATATAATCTTTCGCTGTAACGTCTTGCTGCTCTACTGTATCTTTCTTTGAGCTCATCCAATCTTTCAATATCGCTAAATGAGCCTGTATTTTTTTTAATTTCTCTCCTCAATTCGTCCGATGCCCTGTCGTAAAAAAGATAATCTGCATAACAGTTTGGACAAAGCTGATAAAAATCAGTTTCATTTTCAAAAATATTTCCGCAGCTCTGACATTTAATTTTTTCCATATTCGTTCTCCTTGTGTGTTTTTCTGTTTTTCTCTCGCTCTCCATGACTAATACATATCAATCTTGGCAGTGGTTGTCAAGAAAATTATCTAAAGTAACGCATAAAAAATGATTATTGCGTATTTTTTGAGCGCACTAAATACATTCAATGTCAAAATCTGACATTCAATGTCATGTCGCAACATTCACTGTCAAAAACTAACATTAAATGTTGCGTTGCGAAATTAAATGCGTCGCCAAAAATGCAGTTATAAGCGCGTGCGGTAGGCCGCGACAGCGGCGACACACCGCCGCCGGGAGAGCGGCGTATAGGCCGCTAGGCCGGGAGCTCTTCAGCTGCGGTGTCGCGGTCGCGACCAGACCCGCCGCCGCCAGCGAAGCGCAAGCCCGGGCCCGTGTCGGGTCCCGGGCGTTGATCACCATCACCATCACCGCCACCATCACAGCTCCTCATGCAGCTTAACGAGCCAGGACAGCCGCGCCCGCAGTGCACCGTTGGCAAAAAAGCCGACGGTGCACTGCGGGCGCACGGCCCCTTTCAAGGACCGACAGCGCAGGCCTAAACGAGCCCCGCCCCGCAGCGCAGGGAGTGGGGCCCACTGCCTTTCCTGCTCGGTCTTGTGGATCTGCACCAGGGAAAGGGGCACCGCACCGCCCTCCCCGGCCGCCAGGCCGGTTCCCCCCCCCCCCAAGGGGGACGAGTTGGGGCACGCGCTCGCGTGCATATATAATGTAGGAGTGACGGACAGAGGGGTTGTTGTGGACGTGACCAGGTCAAACGAGCTGTGCGCTAGGGATTTGAACCGGTACGGCGGCATCCGCGATGCCGGGTTGCCCGCCCGCCGGACGGCTTCCGGCCGCCGGACGGCTGCAACCTTCAAGCCCGGTCCCCGGTCCTCCGGGGAAGCGCCCAACCCACCCCGCCCCGCAGCAGGATGACGACCAGGGCGAAGAGCAGGGGGGGAAATGTTCCAGGAAAAAACAGGGCGAGGGTGGGCCGCGACATTCAATGCGGAAAACCGAAATTCAGTGTCAAAACCTGACATTCAATGTCAAAACGCCACACTGAATGCCAAAAATCGAAACCGAATGTAACGAAGGAGGAAAAAAGAAGCCCCGGATGGGCCGGGGCATGGGAGAGCTCACATAGAATATTCTTGCGCGGCCTCACGGTCACGAGCAATAGCCTGAGCGGTCCGCTCCCGCGCAGCCGCCTGTTGTGCCAGCATCTCTTTGTACCGCGCCATTTGCGCCTCAAACTCGATCAGTGCCGGGCTTTTTTGTGCCACCTCTGGAGCTTTTTCTTCTCTTCGATAATCAGCGGAGGTGTCCTTTTCACGGTCACGAGTTAGCAGTTTTTCCAAATTTTCGCGGTCCTCTGTCGTACAATGCATAGCGAAACTCTCGCGATGTCTGGACCCGGCCACGTACCCCAAATTTGAGTCAACCATACTTGGATCAAGCGCATAGTGTGCGCGGTCAACGGTCGCACCTTGTGACTTGTGCACCGTGACTGCGTAGGCAAAGTCGAGGTGCTTATAGTCGTCAGCAGTAACAGTTCTGACCTGGTCTGAGCCATCAAGTTTCACGGTCAACGTGTTTTCTTTCGATGATAACACCGTTGCCCGCTGGCCGTTCAAGAGACCTGCTTTGTAGTCGTTTTTGCGGAAAAGAACCCGGTCACCTGCTGCAAAACCACGGTCGCCATACGCGGTGACAAAAGGTTTTTCGTCCTTAGCCACGAGTCCGTTTTCCTGAAGTTTGGCATGGACCAAGTCGTTTATCTGTCTGACTTCGCGGTTCATGCCAGCCATCGCGAGTGATGATTTTCCGGCCACAATATCCGCAACAACCGCGTTTGCAACGGTTTCCCGGATCGCCGATTGGTCTTTATGCACGTGTATTTGCCCGCGTTCATCCATGAGCGCCACGGCCTTTTCTGCCTGTCCGTCAGCGAGATGACGGACGATTTGGCGGTCAACATCATTATGCTGACGACGGATTTCAACCATTTCCTCGCATCCGATTTTTGTTTGTATCGACCTCATAGCGGCACCGGGGTCGACCGGTTGGAGCTGGCCAGTGTCACCGATTAGAACCAGTTTGGCGCCTGCATGGTCGACTTTGTTGACGAGCTGCGCCATGATCCGGCTGCCGGTCATGCCCGCTTCATCCATAACGACTACGGTTTTCTTGTCGAGTTTCAGTTGCCCGAACTCGATCTGAGACAACAATTTGTGAGACGTTAGGCTCTGGATATTCGCACTTTCTTGCAGATTTTTAGCGGCATCGGCGGATGGTGCACACCCGAGGACGCGGATTCCGGTACGTTCCCAAGCCTCCCTGGCACCATCTAACATGTAACTTTTTCCAGCTCCGGCAACGCCGCGAACGACGGCAAGACGGTTGTCGGCAACGATGTGTTCGAGTGCTTTTTTCTGCTCATCTGCCATTGTTTTAGTGGAGTAGACTACGGAAAGCGTGTCCTTGCTGACGGTGTGCCAGGTGTTCTTCGAGAGCGATTCGGCACGGTCAACCAAGTCTTTTTCAAGCTCAAACATCTCTTTTGACGTATATCTTACCCGACCGTCTGGACCCTGGAGCCGGATTAAATCGCCGGATTGCTCCATTTCCTGGCACTTTTTCAAAGCTTCTTTGGAGTCAAAAACACCTTGTGCGGATTCCATCAAAGCGGCTTTTAGACGTGTTTCCGTCATTGTTGACGCGTGGTCAAAAGAGTCTCGAAGAAAGTCTTCTTTGGTCCATTCTAATGATGTTTTTCCGTAACATGCGGACGGGTCAAAGCCATGGTTGACGGCTGCGGATTTGGCGTTTTCAAAGAGCAAAGAACGGTCGACTTCCGTCTTTTTTTGCCTGGTGCTCAAAGTCGCAACCTCGGCCCCCTTCGAAGAGTGAAGGCCCTTTTCGTTCAACGCTTTTTCAATCTCTGCTCGCCTGGAAGACAGTTCTTTTTTCAATTCCTCTGGTACTTCGCTTATCGAAAAACTGAACCGGTCACGTTCGATTGCAAAGCCCATCTCGCGCAGTTCTAGCGCTAGTTCTGCGCGATACACGGCACCAAGTTCTTTGACATAACTGGCCTGAAAATCGATGCGTTTACCGTTCGGCGCTAAGTTGCAAACCACCGCATGCGTATGAAGGTTAGGATCCAAATTCCTTGACGTAGAATGCTCAAAAGTTGCCACTGCAACACCATCTAAATATGGAGTTTTGATTGCACCGGCATGGCCTTCACGCTGAATAAAAGCTCCGCTTTTCTCTGCGTATGTAATGGCCTTTTCAACCGCTTTCTGCTGAGCTTCTGAAAGAGCTTTTCGCGTCTTTTCATCCGCAGTTGCCCAGACAATCGACACACTTTTTGGAGCCGAAAAAGTGAGGTCGTATCCGGCTTTATGTTTATCGCCAGCGTTGTTTGCAATAGCGTTACCGTATTTATGATTATAGCCTTCAAAGGCAAAATAGAGGTCTGCTTTACCGACCGTTTCGCCGCAATAACCAAACCTTTCTGCACCTCTTCCGATCCACTTTCCGGCAGGTTCTCCGCCATGAGTATAATAGTCTTCACGCGCCAAATCAGTGTAATAATCTGCAATGCCTTGGGCGTCATCACCTGCGCCTATGCTCTTAAATTCTAACATGTATCAGCTCTCCTTTTCCGCCTTTTAACTTCTAAAATTTGTGCTAGTGTGAAACCTTTCTCGTTGATTAATTGAGCCATTCTAGCAAGTTTTTGAGCATCTTTTTGACGTTCTAATATGCGAATTTTTTCATTCGTGCGCTTCAATTCTTGCTTCAACTCTTCACGGTGTTTCTTCAGTTTCTCAATCGTCATCATGACTCCAAATTAACGCGGCACCGGTGGCCACGATGCAAGCTGCTGATCGTCGAGACCAGGACCAAACGCTGCACGGTTGGAGGGGTCCGGCCATGCATCATATTTTCGATGATATTGACGGGCTGCATCCAAGAAAAAGGCGAACCTTTCAGATCCAGATTTTGGCAATGTCGGATTTGTTTCGGCGATGATTCGCGCACGAAATTCGTAAAAACTCGGTATCCTTTGATGCTCAATTAAATCTGACATCATAGACTTAACCATAGACTCTACAGAAGACATTTTACCTTCCAACGAGTCCAACTTTTTATCATCTATTGACGCATTTTTTAGATTTTCTTGTCCGCCTTTCTGGCTGATAAGAAGTCTAAAATAGTCTGCATTTGAAAGACCCAATGCGGTCGCCTGCTCACGAAACATTGCCGCATCTTTAGGCAATACTTTGAGCGAAAAAACTTGAGTTTTGGACATTGTATTTTACTCCTCACAAGGTCTACCTGACCGCGCCTTGTATTTGCTTGATTTATCCCCGCCCGCCGTGCGCTAGGTTTACCTTGTGGTCTACCTCGGTTTACCGCGCTAGCTCTGGCTTAAAGCAACACTGCGGTGGGTGGGGTGTATATTTTAATAGTGCTTATGCTTTATTGCATTCTTCATGGTCAAACCAGAGGCAGAAGATACGAAGGGGGAGACCCCCTCCGTAGCCTCCCCCCTTTTATGCATTTGCTGCTGCCCGGATGTGCTGCGATTTGCTTTGCTGCCAGTACGCGTCAAAATCATGATCAACGCGGGCTTTTACGTTGTCCGGCATGATCTCCCAGGCCCGGCGGGCAAGCGCCATGGCGCGGCCTTCAATGGTGATCTCCTCCGGATCCACAACGCTCTCCGTGGTCGCCATGGAGTCGAGCAAGGTTTCCAGGGCCTCGATGTCCCCGCCGTCACCTCGTTCTCCCGGCTGGTCATTTTCTGGACCGGCTTCCGGACTGTCCGATGGACAGTCCGACTGAACATCCATCATGCTATCCATAAAATCACTCTGAGCATTTGCAGAGTCTTGTTTTCTGGCGTCCGCCGGACAGTCCTTTTTTGTGTCCGTGCAGGTGTCCACGTGGTCGGTGTCATGGATCGGCGTATGGTCGTTTTTTGGACTGGTTACGCATGCGTCCAGCCAGGGGACTAATGCCGCCGCCGTCTGAATAACTCGCCTCGCGCTTGTGCGAGGCATCCCCCAGCGGCGGGCCATGCCTGCTATGGTCACGTTTCCGCCATTTGCCACATACAGCACCAGGTCTATTTTGGCCCGCTCCGGGTCCATAGCCCTTTCCGTCCATTCGGGCCTCAAAAAGAGGCCCTGAATTGCTTCAAAAATCTGATTATTTTCCATGAAAAACCTCTCAAAAAGTTATTCAAAATCGGTCACGGATGGATTGTTATTATCGCTTTCCACCGGCCGTGATTTGCGCACAAAAGCGTCAGCTCGGGCAGCTCGCGGCGGGGGGTAGTCGAGGTGAATAGGACACACCCGGCCTTCTGACGTCATCAGGAAGCCTTCGCATTTTGCGAGCTGGCGCAATTCTTCCGGCATAACGAGTCTCGTCTTTACAACTTGCGTCTGCTGCGTCTGTCCTTCACTCGCCGTCCTGTTTTTGCCGCGAGTCTTGTTCGCGCTCTTATTGGTCGTAACGCGCTCAATTTCTGCCTCCCCTATTCGCTTCGAAATTTCTTCCGACATTTCGACGTCTGTTGTCCGGAAAGAAATCCAAGAACCGCAGTTGCCCAGAATCGCGGCGGCGCCTTCGCGTCCGTACCGCTCCCGCACCTGAGAAAGTGTCTGCACCGCGATTAGCGCCGTTGCTCCGTATTTCCGGCCTTTGCTCAACAATGTGTCTCGCACGCTGCTAACTTTGCCGATGCTATCAAACTCATCGAGCACAAAATATTTACGCTGCTTCGATTCTTTCGACATCGCGGCCAGTATAGCAATGTCAGACCAGCACGAGATTAGCCCTTTTAAAAGCTGAAGCTGGCCTCCGTCCTGGTAAGGCAGAAAAAGCCAGCCTTTGTTTTCCGCCGTTTCCGAACAAAATTTCTTGAGTGAAAATCCGTCAGCACCTGCACGAGGATCAAAGCTATCAAAGCCACGCAAATGCGAGGCCGCAATTGCCCGCGCGGATCCAAACATTTTCTCTGCCGATTTTTGGAGCATTGGCGCTGCTTCCGTGTCGTTCAATAGCGCTTGCAGCTCTTCTGGAAGTGCTTTGGTTGCAAGCCTGTAAAACTCTCCGTTTGTTCCTGACCCGCTCTCATGCAAAACCTGCATGAGGCATTTTAAAAAAGTTTGTGAGTAACCAGCCCAGGCCGCGTTTGGGCCATCTTCGTTAGGCACCAAGCTGCAAGCTATCTGTGCGCAGTCTTCAGTCTCATCAATTTCTGCAAACGGCGACCACTGCGCAGACCGAGCGTCCAGCGGGTTTAAAATCACATCGCCCCGCTCCGGGTTGAAATATCGCTTCAAAAACCCTCCGCCGTTGTCGACGACAAAAGCCCTCGCTGTCTGTTCCTCAGTGTCCAAAAAAGTATAAAACAAAACACTTTTTCCGGCGCCGGTAGTGCCTGCAATAAAATAGTGAGTGTAGAGAGAATCGGCAGTCAGAGGCACGCCACCGAGCACAACCGGACCAAGTGCCGCTTTCGATTTCTTAACGTCCCAAGCTACTTGCGCGGCTGAGAGCATCTTTGCGCCTCGCAAGTGTGTTTCGTTTCGGTTGTTTTTGATTTTGTAAGACTGCACACCAGACTGACTCTTATCGCCCGCGAAGCCCCAGACCGCCACGGCCGCTGCAGCCCCGAGCCCGACCGCGATTAGGCCACCAGGTGCGCCAAGTGCAGACAGTGCCTCGTACTGACCACGGAACGAATCTACAAAATACTGTGCCGACGGATCCCAGAGTGACTGGATAGTGTAACGCATGTGGTCAAAATAATTCCGCTGCCCGGCGCTCTGCATTGCATAGTATTGCAGTCCGCTATACGTGAGGATTGACGTTGCTCCGAAGGCGCCTATCGTTTTTGCTGTCAAATCTTTCATTTTATTTAGTCTCCTTTTCTAGCGCCCATGCGCCACTAGGTGTAATCACATTTTTCGCAGCTTCCTCAAATTTTGTGGCATTTTTTACGTACCACCCATTCGTTACAGCCCGCTCAAAATCACTTTGAGCAGTCGCATAACCGTTGAAATATATCGCCGCCATTGCGATGGCGATTAGTACTCCTTTCAACATCAAGCCGGGTGCTTTATCTGCAAAAGCACAAATCCAACCATGCAGTTTTTCAGACAGACTTGCAGGCCTTGTTTTCAGTTCCGGCTCAAATTCGTCCAGATCCGGCTGGTAAAAGTCTTCGTTTTTGATTCGATTTTGCATATTTCCTCCACGAAGTTATTTTGAAAAATTTGCCCCGGCCCCGGCCAGCCGCTTGGGGTCCAGGGCGCCGCCGTTCAGAAGCATGTACGCTGCCGTTTCCAGCCCCAGCAGCACTAAGAAGCCGACCGTCCACAGCTCCCACCGGTCTGGCAGACAGACCGCCAGGCCGAAGAAGCCCCACCCAGCGATGACGAAGCCCCGGAGCTGAAAGATTAGCGCCACGACCAAGTGCAAAGTCCAAAGGATTCCTTTTTTGGCGCCCATATTTCAAATCTCCTGCGCTGCGAGGTGTTTGATGATGCCCAAGGTCATACGACAGTCTGCGGCCGCCCTGTGGGCCCCCGTGGGCGCAATTCCGCAAGCCTGGGCCGCAGCACTGAGCTTATGCCATTTCCAATTGCCGTGCTTCGGCGACCACTCACCACGATACTTACTGTAAATCTGCATCACACATTTCGCCTGCCGCTCCAGGTGGTCCGGCAAACGGCACCCGGCAAACTGGCTGCACTGACGAATCATGCGCAGGTCGTACGGCGCATTGTAAATTGCGATTTTTTTATCTGCAAAAAGATGCATGACGCAGTCGTGGACGTCTGCCCAGCTTGGCGCATTGCACACCATGCCGTTTGTAATACCATGTATTGCCACAAGTTCCGGAAGGATCGGCATGGTTGGCCGCACCAGCGACGTGAAAAGGTCTGTACCGTCACGGTCAATAATCGAAATTTCTACAATTTCGGCGTCTGTTCCAAGGCCGGTTGTCTCTGTGTCCATCACAACAAAGTTAGATTCAAGCAGTTCGCGGGCCTCTTTTATTGCAACTCTTCGCACTACGTTCCTATTTTGCATATGCTCAAGCCTCCTAACCGGCCATATAATTAACATAAATTACACCCATGCACATTATTGCAATGCATACTGATGCTGTCGTGATTGCAAGTTGCAAATATTCGAAAGCTTTTCCGCTCGTCACTGCGTTAATAAATTTATGTATTTGCATATATCCTCCAAGAAATTGGTTTATTTTTTAACTTTTGGCTGTACCGGCATTGAATCAATCAGAAATTGGTCAACGAGTTTAATGTGCCATTTATTTTGGTTGCCGATTTTTGCGGGCCGGGGAAAGCCGCCTGACTTCATGAGTTTGTACAAAGTCGCTCTGCCAATTCCGACATACTTCAATACTTCTTCAGTTGTAATCCAAACTCGTTCCATTCTACCACCTCGATTCAATTATTTTGTTTTATCTCGTGCTTCCAAATTCCTTCATATCAACCTTTTTGTCTTTGTCAACACATTCTGACAAGAAAAACACGCCTAACACCTAACGCGCCACTTTTTTATGCGTAAAAAAGTCAATAAGATTTTCGGCGATGCTATGTAATATAAGGCTTCGCGGCATGGTGCTGTGCAGAAATGCAGATGTTAGGAGTGATTTTGCGGAGAGAAAAAAAAAGAAGCCCCGGATGGCCGGGGCTGTTGCTTGGGGGAGCTGCGTTGCGTGTAGGGAGATGGAATTTTGGAATTTTGGAAATGTTCCAGGGAAAAATGGATTAGGCTGTCTTCTTCCAGCCAATTGGAGCCAGAACCCCGCACCCAGAAAGCCCATGGTCGTAGCATTTGCAACCAGCGCAGCTACCAGGAAAACCCGAGCAGTCAGTTACGATCTGTGCGCCAGAGGGCGGTAAAACCTCTGATGTGGACACGTTGTTATCTGTGTCCTCGTTAAGCTCAATTTCCACAACATACACCCGTTGCCGCCCCAGGTCGGGGAGTCTTATTTTTTGGTTTAAGCGGTCCGACTCTTGGCGCCGCAACATACCGGCCCGATTCAGCGCCTGGACTCCCCTTTTAATTCCAATTCCCTGGAGCACATCCCCCAGCTGTTCCTGGAGGAAAAGAAATTGCGTCTTACCATCTATACAGCGGCGAAATCCCGCCCGGTCCAAGACCCGCTCATGCTGCTGAGGCCCATCAATATCCTGGAAGCGGCTCCGACCAAAGCGTGTGATAAAGGATTTCACGAGCTCGACGGCCTTCCTGTCTTCCTGATTGCCTCGGCCTCGGTCAGCAAGCCAGGCCCTCGCACACGACAGTGCCGCCCTGGTCGGCGCTCCCTGCCTCCACGGCACCAGACCTTTCTTAGCCGCTAGTTCACCGGCCGCAGCAACTAAAGCAAAGCGTCCCAACACCCGGCGTTCCTGACCCTCCGTGACGCGCAGCTCATCGATCAGACGCATGGCGATTTCGTCACGGCTTGCCCTAAATTTGAGGCCATTCAGCAATTCTTTGCTTAAAATTTCGAGCCACGCTCTCCCCAGTAGGCCATAATTTTCCTCCGCCGCCGCAACAAGCGAATCCGAAAAAGCCCCGGGGCCGGAGTGTCCGTGCAGATTTTGCCACGTTGCGCCCTCTATACATGCAGGTATGTCGACAATCCGAACCTCTTGCCCCCCCTTCGCCGTCTGCCCATCTTCCTTAAGTTTTTCTCGAAGCGGCATTTCCCCGGATGAAAGAATCAAGACACGCCATGATTTGAGATCGCGAGCAGAGCCATCTGTTTGCCCCCGCAACCTGCCTTGTCCGTTCGCGAGCATGTAAACCGCCTTTCCCACCACCGTTGAAGATGCCTGCCCGATTTCATCCAGGCAAAGGAGGCTGTCATTGAACAGCGCAACAGTGCCCTCAAGTCCAACCTTCGTGCCGTCCCACGTCCTCATGCCACTCAATGGCCCCCAGACACTTCTCGCAGCTCGAAGTAGCGTCGTTTTACCCGTGGAGGAATTCCACCACATATGGAGCCCCCCGGAGTCCATGCCAGCCGATTCGACAAGGGGAGCCGCGAGTGAAGCCGAAATACAAAACATCAGCAGGTCATTTCCGTTCGCCCGTTCGCCAATAGTATTTTTCCATCCATCTAGCGAACCGGCGCACGTGAAAGGATTCACTCCGCCCACACCCTGCAACACAAGACGCTCGCTGCTTTCCCCGATGACAGCGTCAGGGAGTACAAATGCCCCATCATGCCAGCCCGTGCGGTCCACGCCCCGCGCCCGCTCAGTAGGTGCAACACGAGCAAAAAATGTGGTCAGCATCTGCTTTTGTTTTGGCCCCGGTTCCGCCAACCACCCCAAAGCAGCCATTTCTTTGAGCCAGGGCGCTTTTGGGTCAGCAAGTGAGGAGTTAGATAATACATAATCATGCCCCACGCCGTCATAATCTTTCCACCTCAGTTCTAGTCCCCATTCCTTGCTCTCAGTTGAGCGCACCCGCCCCACTACTTCCAGCGCCGGGGCAAGGTAATACGTAATAGGGTCTTTGTCCGGACTCGAGTCATCGGTGTAATGCAATCCTTTTGCATTGATAAAGTACCCGTGAGGCAAGGCAGTTTTGCGTTTAGGGGCTTCAGTCTGCGCCGGGGCCTGACCGCCCTCTATAGCGGCACAAACTGCCTCCGGTCCCTTTTCCTGGCACACGTCCCAAAAGTCGGCCTTGCGCCCCATAGCAGGCAACGCAACACGCCCGCCGCAGGCCTTGGCGGCCTGGTTGGCCTTCTCGACGCCGCCGGGGTCGGGGGTGTCGTCATCGGCAGCAATAACGATGTCGGCGCCGGGGGCGGCGAGATCCTTCACCCAAAGTGCGACACGCTTTAAACTTCCGCTGTCAAAGGCCACGACGACAGGCAGACCAGTGGCCTGGGTGAGAGCGTCGCCTGTAGCAAAGCCCTCGCAGATGATCACTTGGCCTGCATCCCGGAAAGTCGGACCCAGGGAAAGGAGACCCTTCTTGCTCCCACCCAGCAGTGTTTTGTCCCTTATATCCGGTGGATCGCCAAAGACCGCGTCTGGGGCGATAAACTGCAAGCCGGTGATTTCGCCGTCAGGAGAGTACATCGGCACCATCAGGCAGTCATGATTCAAATATGTCCAGCGCCTAAGCAGCAAGCAATGCTTTAAGCCTTTGCGTACCACGTAAGGATGATTCAAGACGTTTTGACTCGCCTTCTGGTACCACTCCCCTGCCCGCTTGATACTCTTCTTTTCCTGTGCTGTTGTTTCCTTGGTATTTGATTTGACTGCCTTGGTCGTGGGCGTGATCCTCGTGCGCGGGGCGCCATCCCCCCAGCCGGCTTCCTTGGCCAAAAAGAAGAGAGTGCCCGGCCCAATGCCGCCGTCCTCTTTGAAAGATTTCCAGGCGTCACGTGCGGCGCTGGCCTCGTAACTGGCTCCCCCTTGAGACCACTCATTCCAAAGGACAAAACCACCGTCACCGAGCGCCGCGTGAACCGCCTGACCAATCCTTATCCACTCGTCCCGGGGGCAATCCGGGGAAAGAGAGAAAAGAGCAGAGTTGATTCGGTCAAGATCAACCGACGAAGCCGCGCCAGCGTTGACACTGAGGTCATTTTGTAGCATATTTATTACACCTTGATCGTAGAGGTTAAGTTAATACCCGGTGCGCCGGGGTGCGGGTTTGGTGTTCCAGCACCAAGCCCTTTTTTTTAGGCATCATCATTGCTCGTAGCGGGGCTCTACCCTGCTACTCTCCAGGAACAGATCTAAGTCAGCTTTGTCGTACCGTACTGTCCTGGAGCTCGGATATTTCACATACCGCGGTCCGCGCGATTTAGTTCGCCAAAATCGCAAGGTTGCGACTTTCATTCCCAAGTAATCTGCTGCCTGGTGCTCATTCCACATCCTTTCTGTCTCCTTCTGTGTACTGACCATTTTTAAGCTCCTTAACTATTATCCTTTGTGAAAACTGGATACCTAGTACTATAATTTTAGATCTAGTCAACCACCTGAAAAAATGCAATTTTAATCTCAACATGTCTCTTTACGTATCAACGCGTCTCAGCACGCCTCAACATACACCAAAGAAATATTATTTTTTGCGTTAGAAATGCTCGTTCTTACCTCGCGCTGATAATCTAGCAAATATCCGGGCATGTTCCTCGACTATTAATTTTTCCAATAATTCTTTTTCTGTTATACCATAATACACCGCGATCCGCGCAAAATTGTGCTTCGCTTCCTCTGAAATCCACGTGCTAAGTTGCTTTTCATCGACCTCGCCTTCGCGCCTGCGGCGGCGATATTCTGCTTGTCGCTCAGCATTCGTCTTTGCTTCGCGCCTAAGACGGCGATATTCTGCTTGTAGCTCAGCATCCGTTTGTGCTCCTTTCTCTATACTCATGCCACTTCCTCCTTCTCATTTCGTTATGGAGTAACATTACTCAGTAACGAGTCGCTAGTCAAGTTATTTTTGAAAAGCCCCAGCAAAAAAGATCTCACTTAAATAGCTGCCCCGGTATGCCCCGGTTGCCCTGCCCCGGTGCCCCGGTAGACAAAATCGTACCGGGGCGCTGGGAACCCTCGCCAGCCATAGCCGCGCCCCGGTGCCCCGGTAGTCCCGGTAAAAAAGATATATATATTGAGAGAGCTAAAAAATGAACACTCACTTATTAATTGAATTTTAAGGCGTATGTGGAATGGTGTGTGGAATGCTCCAGGAAAAAAGAAAAAGGACCTAGATTTTTACATCTAAGTCCTTATTTTCTTTGGTGCGCAATGCAAGAATCGAACTTGCGGCCTTTAGCTCCGGAGGCTTAAAAGTCACTTTTTCATCAATTTCTACCAAATCCCATTGCATCCTATATCTCATATTTTTCAGATAGTTATGGACTAGTCACTCTCTATTGACTTCTGGTCCCCGAGCTGTATTTTGGCCTTGCGTGCGGGGAAGAATCGCTTGAGGTACCGAAACGCGAGGGGGAATTCATGACCGAGGAAAAGCGCGAGAAGTCGAAGAAATATCCAGGCGTATATTGGCGCAAAAACCCCGAGAACGGCGAAAAGACCTATTACATTCGCTATCGGCTCGGGGGGCGTGGCTCCAAGGAAATCGAGGAACCCGTGGGAAAGTCTTCAGCCGCCATGACCGAAGCCAAGGCAAGCCAGGCAAGGGCCGCACGCATGGCGGGCCAGTCCCTGCCCAACACAGATCGCAGGACGCTGGAGAAGGCTGCCCAGGAAGAACTGGCTGGCCGCTGGACCGTCCAAAAGATCTGGAATGAATACAATGAAGCACATAAGGACCGGGCCTGCGCCAAGCCGGACGCATCCTATGCAAACCACCTCCTGCCCGAGCTTGGCGAGAAGACCCCTTCCGAAATCGTGACACTGGACCTTGAACGTCTGCGCCGGAATCTGGCCAAGACGAAAAGCCCCAGAACGCGCAAGACCCTGTCCGCTCAGACCCAGAAACACGTCCTGGCCCTGCTCAAGCGCATGCTCAGGTGGGCGGCGGACATGGGACATATTGACCCGCCAGTGCACCTCAAGTTCCGCATGCCGACCGTGGACAACGAAAAGACCGAGTTCATGACCGAGGATCAGCTTTCGGCATATCTTAAAGCATTGGATGAAGAATCGAGCCAGCACTGCGCGGCCTTTTTCCGCATCGCACTTTTGACAGGGATCAGGCGGACCGCCCTTCTCAACGTCATGTGGTCAGATGTGGATCTCGAGAATGGATTCCTCACCCTGCGCGGGGCCACGGCAAAAAACGAAAAGACGCAGACCATACCCCTCTCCCCCGGCGCGGTGGAGGTGCTGAAAGGCATCGTGCGCACGAACTCCCCTTACATCTGGCCAGGCCAGAATGGAGGCGCCAGAGAAGACATGCGGCGCATGGGGCGACGACTCAGAGACAAGGCCGGGCTCCCGGCGGACTTCCGACCGGTGCATGGGCTCAGGCATCATTTTGCCAGCCATCTGGCCAGTTCGGGAGCGAGCCTTTATGAAGTTGGCACGCTCCTGACCCATGGCGATCTTAGCGTAACGAAAAGATATGCGCACCTCTCCGATCACGCGCTGCGACGAGCCGCTTCTCTTGCGGATGACATGGTGAAGGTGAAGAAAAAGGCTACGGTCTCAAAAATCAACGGCGAAAAGTAATCGTCTAATCGGCGCTTTGCCAGATATCACTCTTTAAACAAGTCAACTATTTTTACATTCAGTCCCTTGGCAATTATCGCAAGAGTTTCAAGCTTGCACAATTTAATTTGGCTTGTTCTGGCTCGCTCAATAATTTTTGTGGACAACTTTGTTTCATTTGAAAGCGCTACTATGGATATTTTTTTCTCTTCCATAATTCGCTTCACATTACTCGTAATCCCTGTTGTTTCCGAACGAATATCGTAAATTGACATGACCCCACCACCGTCCTGATTGTTTTGGGTGAGACTACCGGAAATGTATTGACAAGCCCAACGTAATATATTACTGTATTCATCAACCTTTACCTTCTCCCGGCACCGACATTAAAGCCGTGTCTTAATAAAAAATTTATTACTTACAGATCGTTATGAAAATTATCATCATGGGCGACATTCACGCAGATTTTGGGTCGGTGAACCAGTTTCTGAACAAACAGAAGCCGGACATTGTTCTGCAATGCGGAGATTTCGGCTGGTGGCCACATCGACACGGAACAGAGAAAATCACCAGAAATCGCCGATTCGATCAGTATTCCATCAAGCCGCAAAGCACAAAAATATACTGGTGCGACGGCAATCACGAAAATCACGACGACCTGCAAGAACGCATGAAGGCTGCCCCTGGGCAGCCCCTGGAAATTCCGGTTCCCGGCTGTTTCTACATGCCAAGGGGTTCAGTCTTGACCTTACCAGACGGCAGGAACGTCCTCTTCTTCGGGGGAGCCATGTCCACCGACAGGGACGGTCGAACCGAAGGCGACGACTGGTGGGCGAAAGAGGTGCCCACTGTCGAGGACCTTGATCATGCCCGGGCGCAAGTTGCTGCCCATGGCGGACGCGTTGATATCGTGATTTCGCACACTGGACCTACACGATTCTTGCGACAGCTCCCGGCAAAAGAAATCAACCCGGCCAGGCTTATGGATCCCACGGTGGCCCTTCTAGACGCGGTTCTGGAGGAGTTTCAGCCGAGGCAGTGGTTTTTTGGGCACTTCCACTTACACGCAAAGGGAGTGGATCAGGGTTGCGCTTGGCAGTGCCTGAGCGGAGAAGGCTTGGGGGGCACGTGGTGGGTGGAGCTGAGCTCGTAGTCTGGAAGTGCCAAAATGTGGCACTTCCAGACTACGAGACGACGGTGAAAAGCGGGTTTTGGAGGTGGTGTTGTGAAAGTGGAAATGGGTGCAGGGTTCCTAGCGGGAGGCCTGGGGACCAAATCTGAAAAACTGCGGGGGACTATGATTCTGTTCGCAGGCGACTGCCACGGGGATTTCGTGCCTGTCATCGAGGAGGCCGACGATGCCTTGGCTGTCGTGCTCTTGGGCGACCAGGAGCCGCAGGTGTCCCTGGCCGATGAGTTGGGGCCTGGCTTGGCCAGAAAATCGTGGTGGATCTACGGAAACCACGACAGTGACTATTTGGACTTCTTCGAAAATCACAAATCCATGGCCGACCGGAACCTGCACTGCCAGATGATCGAGATCGATGGCGTGCGGATCGCGGGCCTGGGCGGTGTGTTCCGCGCAAAAAAGTTCGAAATTGACCAGACCACGCGCCTGGACGAGGTGGATCTGGACTGCCCACAGGACTACCGGGAAGCATGGATCAAACTGCGGCGAGGCGGACGAGCGTACCCCGCAGACTTCACCTCAATCTTTCCTGACGATCTGAAATCCTTGCTGGCGCTGGCAGGACACGTGGATGTGTTGGTAACTCATGAGGCACCAGAGAGCCATGTTGATCAGCACCCTAATGGAGCCACCGATCGGCACCCTAATAGATCCAGCAAAAGTGAGAGATTTTCGCTCGGACGACCTCGTCTGATTACG
>NZ_JADBGG010000042.1 GCF_014873765.1 Desulfomicrobium macestii
TCTATTTGCTCCAACTCGCTATTTATTTGTCAAAGATCCTTTAGCCTTCCGGCAAGAGGAAACGTCTCTATCGACTCCCTCAACCACCGTCAAGCATTTTCTTCTTCTTTTTTCAATTCAACCCGCGAAATTTAATCCGCAAAAGCTGGTGACTTTCGTCTCGTGCGTTGCTGTTCCGCAGCGCAGAAAGAGGCTTCTATGTGGGAGGCACCCGGTTGTCAATCAAAATATGAAATTAATTTTATATTATTTGATTTCAGACAGTTGGAATGATCAGAACTCCAGGTGCCGAGGTGTTCTGGGGAACGGAATGACGTCGCGGATATTGGCGATGCCCGTAACCAGCATCAGCAACCGCTCAAAGCCCATTCCAAACCCGGCGTGCGGCACTGATCCGAACCGACGCAGATCCAGATACCACCAGTACTCTTCCTTGGGCAGCCCGAGTTCCTCGATGCGCCGCTCAAGCACGGACAATCTCTCTTCCCTGGCGCTGCCGCCAATGAGCTCTCCTATGCGCGGAACAAGCACGTCCATGGCTCCGACGGTTTTGCCGTCGTCATTGAGCCGCATATAGAAGGCCTTGATCTCTTTGGGGTAGTCAAAAACGATGACCGGCTGCTTGAAATGATCTTCGGTCAGATACCGCTCATGCTCGGTCTGCAGATCGGTTCCGAAATCCACCGGGAACTCGAAAGTGCGGGGAGCGTTCTTGAGGATTGTCACCGCCTCGGCGTAAGGCAGACGGATGAAGGGCTTCGCGAGAATGTTGTCGAGAGTCGCAAACAATCCCTTGTCCACGAAATTTCCGAAAAGCTCCAGGTCGTCGCGGCAGTTGTCCAACAAATGGGTGATCAGCCATTTGATGCAGTCCTCGCCCAGATCCATGTTGTCTTCGAGGTCGGCAAAGGCCATCTCCGGCTCGATCATCCAGAACTCGGCGGCATGCTTGGGCGTATTGGAGTTCTCGGCCCGAAAGGTCGGCCCGAATGTATAGACCCTCCCCAGGGCACACGCCAGGTTTTCAGCCGCCAACTGGCCCGACACGGTCAGCGAGGCTTCCTTGCCGAAGAAGTCCTGCTCGAAATCCGCCTTGCCGTTCTTCTTGGGCACGTTGGCCAGATCAAGAGTAGTGATCTGGAACATTTCACCGGCACCCTCACAGTCCGAGCCCGTGATGATGGGCGCGTGCACATGAAAGAAACCCTGCTCGCGGAAAAACTGATGCACGCCAAAGG
Source organism: Desulfomicrobium macestii (assembly GCF_014873765.1). Lineage (NCBI taxonomy): Bacteria > Pseudomonadati > Thermodesulfobacteriota > Desulfovibrionia > Desulfovibrionales > Desulfomicrobiaceae > Desulfomicrobium > Desulfomicrobium macestii. Next base: position 1,239 of record NZ_JADBGG010000042.1, read on the forward strand.
ACAGCTCGGCCCGAATCCGGTTCAGGGCGCCGTACTTGTTCGTGCGGGGCCTCAGATGTGCGATGGTGCGCAGATATTCATCCGTGTGCCGCTTCTTCTGTAATGGATAGGTGGCGTCCGCTTCACCCTGGAGCTCAAGCTCCCGAACCTTCAGCTCCCATTTTTGCCCCTGTCCGGGCGATTCCACAAGAGCGCCCTTCAGGCTGACCGCGGCGCCCGTGCCCACGCGGTCCATGAGTTCGAAGCCGGATGCGTCAGCGGCGACGATGGCCTGAAGGTTCTTCAGGCAGGAGCCGTCGTTGATCTCCAAGAATACGAACTCCTTGCTCTCGCGTTTGGTTCGCACCCACCCCTTGACCACAAGGGATTCAACTTCCGCCTCGGACAACAGGATATCGGACACTCTGATATTCTTCATTTTTCCTCTCAGATATTCGTCGGCTAGAGCATGTCCATGGGATCAAGGTCCACGGAAATGCGCACGTTTTTTTCCCCAGACAGCATTTTTCTCATCTCGGCGCAAACACCCCGGATCGCCGGCCAGGAGTCGGCCTTGAGCAAACATTGAAATCTTTTTCGCCCGCGCAGCACGGCCAGCGGTGCCGGGGCGGGCCCCAGGACCCGGACTCCGGCCGCAGGGCACACGGCCCGAATGCGACCGGCAAAGGCGTTCATGAGTTCCGCATCCGGCTGATCAAAGGGAAGCGAGACCCGCACCAGGGCAAGCTTGACAAAGGGCGGATACCCCATGACTTGCCTGAGGGCGATCTCCCGCGTGAAAAAACCCTCGTAATCGTTCTCGCGCACGAACTGCCAACAATAGTGCCCCGGATTACGGGTTTGGATGAGCACCCGGCCGTTTTTTTCTCCGCGGCCTGCACGCCCCGCGACCTGCACCAGCATCTGGAACGATCGTTCCGTAGCCCTGTAATCCGGAAGATTCAAGCCCAGATCACCGTCCACGACCACCACCAGTGTCACGCCCGGAAAATGGTGCCCCTTGCTGAGCATCTGGGTACCGACCAGAATCTGGGCCTCCTGCCGGGCAAATGCCGCCAGGGTATCCTGCATCGAACCGGCGCGGCGCGAAGTGTCCCGGTCCAGACGCAGGATTTTGGTATCCCGGGGCAGATCGTCGCGCAGAAATTCTTCGAGCCGTTCCGTACCCGAACCCAACGGCAAAAATTCGTTGCCCTTGCACCCGGGACAGGACAGCGGGAAAAGCAAGGAATGCCCGCAATAGTGGCACAGCAACAGCTCGCGACGTTTGTGCAGGGTCATGGACACCTGACAATGCGGGCACTTGACGGGCTCGGAGCAGGTTTCGCAATACAACACGGGTGCGTAACCACGCCGATTGTGCAGAATGATGACCTGCTCCCCGGCATGGACGGCCGCAACCAGGGCGTCGCGCACCGATGTTGCGAAGGGGCCGTGTTCCGGCGGTTCCACGCGCAGATCAACCAGCGTGACCACCGGCAGCCTGGCCTCTCCCACCCGGTTTGGCAGGCGCTTCAGGGCGATGCCTCCATTCCTGGCCGCATGAAAGACTTTCACGTCCGGCGTGGCCGAGCCCATGAGCAGCAGCCCCGCGCTGCGGGTGATCCGGCCGTATGCAAGTTCACGGGCCTGGTAAATGAGCCCTTCGTCCTGCTTGAAGGACGCGTCGTGTTCTTCGTCCAGAATGACAAGCCCGGGTTCGATCGGCAAAAAAAGACTGGAGCGTGTGCCAACGACAATGCCCGGAGCAGGCTGATCAGCCAATTCCATGAAGGTTCTTTGCCGGTCGCTCGGGCTCAGGTAGCCGTGAAACAGCCGCACATTCGCCTCGGGCAGCGCCTCGCGCACATCCCGGTGGAGCTTGAGGGCGATGCCCACCTCCGGCGCCAGGAGCATTACATGCTTGCCAAGACAGAGGCAGCGCCTGGCCAACTCCAGATAGACCGCTGTCTTTCCACTTCCGGTCACCCCGAAAAGCAGCGCCGAACGAGGAGTCCGGTCTGTCAGCAATTCCCAGAAACCTTCCACGGCCTGCTGCTGCTCGTCCGTCAGACTGAATGTTGCCGCGGCAGGAGCACAGACCACGTCAGGCTCAAAGTGGGACTCAACCTCCCGGATAAGTTCCTTCCGAAGAAGGACGCGCAGGGGCTGGGACACATTCTTTCCGAAATGCGCGTTCAGGGTCTTGGTGGATGAGACGCCGTGCACGTCCAGATAGCGCAGCACGTCAAGCTGGGCGGTCGCCTGCGGACGCACCGGCCACGGCGGCTCCGTGATCAGGGAAAAAAGCCGCTCCGGCCTGCGCGTGCAGACATGAGGCGCGAAACGGCCCGCCATCCAGTCCCGGGCCAGCCCTGCACGCGCATCTCCCTCCGCCAAATCACCAAGCCGTACGGCCAGACCCTCACGGGTCTTGAACAAGGGCAGATCGCGGAGGGCCGCGGGCAGCACGCGCGCCAGAATCTTGCCTGCGGCATCCATCTGACGGATGGAGAGATCGCGGATGAAATCAAGATATCCCGCGCTGAAAAAAGGAGCCCTGTCCACGGGCCAAAGCACATCCTTGCAGACGCAACCTTCGGGCTCGGCCACATCGGCATCGGTCAGTATGCCAACCCGGAACGACTTGCCCAGGGGCACGACGACACGGCCTCCGACATGCCACATCTGCCGGGGCAGATCTTCGGGCATGGAGTAGGTCAGCACGCTGTAGGGCGAGGAAAGAAGAAGGACTGAACAGAATTCGCGCATAGGCTCCTGAAAAAAAGGGAACGGGTTGCCCCGTCCCCTTGGTAAAGACAGACAGGACCCTAGCGGGAAGGCGGAATGAGATCACGCAGACGGGCAATGAGATCGTAGCGCAGATCCTCGTCCTGCAACGCGAAATAGATGTTGGCGGTCAGGTAATCGACCCAGTCGCCGACATCGAAACGCTGCCCGCGCAGCTTCACGGCCAAAAGCCGGTTGTCGCGTGCCATGGACTGCAAGGCGTCGGTGAGCTGGATTTCACCGGTGCCGTCCGGCTTCACCCCTTCCAGATGATCGAATATTTCCGGGGTCAGCACATACCGGCCGACCAGCGCCAACCTTGACGGCGCGCTTTCGATGTCGGGCTTTTCCTTGACTCCGCGAATCCTGTAAAGCCCCGGCGCAAACTCCTCTGCGTCGATGATGCCGTATTTGCTGACCTTGTCGCGGGGGACTTCCATCACTCCGACCACGGGCATGCGCTCGTTCTTCCAGACCTCAAGCAGCTGGTTGATGCCGGGATCGCGATTGAACATGAGATCGTCGCCGACCATGACCGCGAAGGGCTCGTCCTTGATGACCTCGCGGGCGCACAGCACCGCATGACCAAGACCCAGCTGCTCCTTCTGGCGCACGACTATGATGTTGGCCATCATGGCGACCTTGCGCACTTCGGCGAGCAGGTCCAGCTGTCCCTTGCGCTCCAGCAGTTGCTCAAGGGCCAGGTTGTAGTCGAAGTGATCCTCGATAATGCGCTTGTTCTGGTTGTTGACGAAAACCACATCCGACAGGCCGGAAGCGATTGCTTCTTCCACTATATATTGAATGGAAGGCTTTCGGAACACCGGAAGAATTTCCTTGGGCACATTTTTGGTCGCCGGAAGTGATCTGGTTCCCCATCCTGCCACCGGAATGACAACTTTACGTACCTGCATGCATCGCTCCTTTTTTTATCCCACAAAGAAGAAGGGCGTCCCTTGCTTCTAAAAAATCTCTTGTCTTCAGGCCAGGCCGGATTCAACGGCCTCGGTCAGGCTCGCGCAGAGTTCGTCCACAAGGGCCTGATCCTGCGCCTCGACCATGATCCGGGCCAGGGTTTCCGTGCCGGAATAACGCAGCAGCACGCGCCCTGTGCGTCCCAGTCTGTCTTCGGCATGTCGGACCGCATCCTTGATGATCGGGACCGTATCAAAGGGGACTTTTTTCTTCACCTTCAGGTTCACGAGCTTTTGCGGATACGGGGTCAACAGTCCGGCGATCTCGGAGATGGGCTTCTGCCTGCCGACCATGATGCTCAAAAGCTGAAGGGCCGCCAAAGTGCCGTCGCCGGTGGTCGAGTGCTTCATGAAAACCAGATGCCCGGATTGTTCTCCGCCCAGAACATAACCACCCTTGCGCATTTCCTCAACGACGTATCTGTCCCCGACCTTGGTTCTGAGCAGCCGTCCGCCGCGCTCCTGCATGAAAATTTCAAGGGCCATGTTACTCATGACCGTGGATACAAGGGTGTTCCCGGCAAGAGCGCCCTGCGCCATCATTTCGTCCGCGCACACGGCCATGATCTGATCTCCGTCCAGAATGGTGCCGTATTCGTCGACAACGATGAGCCTATCCGCGTCCCCGTCCAGTGCCAGGCCGATGTCCGCCCTGTGTTCCCGGACCTTGGCGGCGAGCACCTCGGGGTGTAGGGAACCGCAGCCTTTGTTGATATTGAGCCCGTCCGGCTCGATGCCAAGGGTGATGACCCTGGCTCCGAGCTCTTCGAAGATCAGCGGCGCCACGCGGTAGGCCGCACCATGTGCGCAATCAAGGACGATCGTGAGGCCGTCGAGGGTCATGCCCGCCGGAAAGCTGTGCTTGAGTTCGACGATATAGCGCCCGGGGCTGTCCTGGATTTTTCTGGCTCGCCCGACCTGATCGTGATCCGGGGATTTCCAGACAAAATCCGGATTGGTCACCATGGCGGCTATTTCGTCCTCCACGCTGTCGGCCAGCTTGAAACCGTCCTTGTCGAAAAATTTGATGCCGTTGTCCATGTACGGATTGTGCGAGGCCGAAATGACCACGCCCAGATCGGCGCGCATGTTGCGGGTCAAAAAGCTGATGGCCGGCGTGGGCAGAGGCCCGACCAGAAAAACATCCATTCCGGCGGCGCAGAAGCCCGAGGTCAGCGCCGATTCGAAGACATACCCCGAGAGTCTGGTGTCCTTGCCGATGACGACCCGGTGGCGCTTGTTCCCGTTTCTGAAATACTGTCCGGCGGCAAGCCCGAGACGCAGAACCAGCTCCGGTTGCATGGGATGGCTGTTGACCCGCCCGCGAATTCCATCAGTTCCAAAAAGTCTGCCCATCCATCCTCCAATTACGGAACAAATTCTTCATTGCGCTGCACCACTATCTCGATTTCCTCGGGCTTGGCCTCCAGAATACTCACCCCTTCGGGAAAACGGGGCGCAGGAGCGATCACGCTCTGCCCGATGGCCGGGTTCGAGCCGGGGTCGATCATCAGGTGCAGGTTTTCGCGCCAATCCTTGTCCTTCAAAAGCCGCACCGGGATCTCAAGCTTGATGCGCACGAACTTGGGTTCGAAAGTATAGCTGAAAGTTTCATAGCGCACTGGCTCCAGGTTCATCTTGACCCAAAGCTCCTGGGTCGTGAGACCGAACTGCAGTTCGTAGCTCACCGAAGACACCGGGGTGCGCACATCCTTGGGCATGAGCAGGCGTGCCCGGCCCGAGGCGGTAAGACTCTCGTCGGGCGGGACCTGAACCAGAGCCGTCGAGATGCTGTTCACCGACTCGAGCGCGCTCGCAAAGCCCGTGACCGTCACCGAATCGGGAAAAACGGTGGCATTCCTGAACTGTACATCATCCCCGGGGAGCCCCGTCCAGTCGAGCTTCACGGGCACAGTCTTGGAGACCACGACATCGGCCACGAGTTCAAGTCGCGTAGGGCTGATCTCCACGACCTCCACAGCCGAGGTGATGGTCATGCTTTCGGGCACCAGCGGGATGACGTTGGTTCCGACATTGATCTTGCCCAAGTCCAGCTTGTAGGCCAAACGACCGACGTTCAGGGAGCGGACCTGGTTGCTTGTGCCCCGGATTCGCACCTGAAGCTTGCTGACCAAACCGGAGGTGATCTCCATGCGTGGGGGCAGATTCACGAACTCAAGGGGCACCTCAAGCCACGTTTCGACCTTTTCCTGGCCGGAGACCACATACCAGCATGCCAGGGCCAGCAGGATGGCCAGAACTCTGTATTGCCAATTATTCCACATTATTTCCTCAACGCAGCGGCAAGGACTTTTTTCAGTCGAACTTCATTCAAGCTGCTGGTGATCCGACCTCCCACAGCCAGGGAAATGCTGCCCCTCTCCTCGGATACGATCAGCGCCACGGCGTCCGTTTCCTCGGTCACGCCGATGGCGGCGCGATGCCGGGTACCCAGGGACGACTCATGCTTGAGACCGACGGCCAAAGGCAGAATGCACGCCGCCGCCTCTATCCGGTTGTCGCGGATGATGACCGCCCCGTCATGCAGCGGCGTATCGGGATGAAAAATCGTCAGCAGCAAATCCTTGCTGAACGCGGCATGCAGCTCGATGCCCCCCGAAACCACGTCCCCAATGGGAATGTTGCGCTCAATGACGATAAGCGCGCCGGTCTTGTTCTTGGCCATGTGCACCAGGGCCAGGATCAGCTCATCCAGAACGGCGGTCTGCACCGAATCCTTCTTGAATATGGTGGTCGCGCCCATGACCGCCAGCGCCTTGCGGATATCACGCCTGAAAAGGATGATGACCACAAGGAAGATGGATCCCAGAAAATTTCCCAGCAGCCAGTTCAGGGTGTACAATCCAAACTGGCCGGCGGCAAAATACGTCACGATTATGAGCAGAAGCCCATAGATTACCGAGACTGCCCGGGTGCCCTTGATCAGCAGAATGATCCGGAAAAAAATATAGCCCACGAGCAGGATATCGAGAATATCCCGCCAGTTGATCTGCAGATTGCCAACGGTGAAACTCAGCACCCCTGTTCTCCCGAAGTTCCCTTCCCCAGCATGTGGGCGACGGCCAGACCGTCACGAATTTCGCGCACCTCGTGCACCCGGTGGATGCGCACCCCCTTCTCGTGGAGCGCGACGGTCGCGGCCAGCGTGGCCGCGTTGCGCTCCCGCCCCTGTCGGCCAAGCAGCTCTCCCCACAGGGATTTATTGGAAAGCGCCATGTACACAGGTCGGCCGAATTCAAATAATTTACAGATATTTTTCAATATTTCAAGATTATGTTCAACAGTCTTGCCAAATCCGATGCCGGGATCAAGGACAATTCGGGATTCGGGAACCCCCGAACGCACGAGAAGCTCAAGCTTCGCGGCAAAAAAGCTCATGATCTCGGCCACCACATCATCATACCGGGGCGCGATCTGCATGGTGCTGGGACGACCGAGACTGTGCATGAGTACGTAGCCCGGATGAAAATCACGCACGACCTGCAAAAGCTCCGGGTCCGCCTCCATGGCCGAGACATCATTGAGGATCAGGGCCCCGGCTTCCAGGCACGCCCGGGCCACGGAGGCCTTGGTGGTGTCCACGGAAAGGACGGCGTCCGGCCTGGCCGCGAGGATTCCCTGCACGACCGGCAATACTCGGGCCAGCTCCATGTCCCCTGAGACCGGTTCGGAAAAAGGGCGGGTGCTCTCTCCACCTATGTCCAGGATGTCCGCACCCTCATCGAGAAGGGCAAGGCCCTTGGCCACTGCGGCGGCCGGATCGGCGGCCTGGCCGCCATCATAAAAGGAATCGGGCGTCACGTTCAGGATGCCCACAACAAAAAAGGGGGCAGGACCCAAGGTCCTCCCCCTGCACAAATCCCAGGAGACCGTGTCCAATCTCTCCGGGGTCATGATTTATTCTCCCGCCTTGTCGCCGCTGTTCTCCTCATCCAGGGTGAACCCTTCTTCCGGGGCGTCCCCTTCTGCGGCCGGAGCCTCCGGCGCGACCGACGGCTTTACTCCGTTCTGAACCGGCGCCAGGGTCTCTCCATTGATGATCCTGCCAACTTCCTCGCCGGTCAGGGTCTCGCGGTCGATGAGCGCCAGGGACAGGGAGTGCAGCAATTCGACGTTATCCTGCAGGATGGTCTTGGCGCGGCCGTATGCGTCGCCCAGAATCCGCTTGACTTCCAGATCGATAAGCTTGGCCGTCTCATCGCTGTAGTCCTTGATGTGGGCCATGTCGCGACCCAAAAAGACCTCGTCGTCCTTCTTGCCCAGCGCCATGGGACCGAACTCCTCGCTCATGCCCCACTCGCAAACCATGCGTCTGGCCATGGCCGTGGCACGTTCGATATCGTTGCCTGCGCCGGTGGTGATGGAATTGAAGACCAGTTCCTCCGCGGCTCGCCCGCCGAACAGCACGGCCAGGTTGTTCTGCAGGTACGTTTTGGAGTACGTGTGCCGATCGTCCACGGGCAACTGCATGGTGACACCCAGCGCCCGGCCGCGAGGAATGATGGACACCTTGTGAATGGGATCCGTTCCGGGCAGGAACTGTGCAACCAGAGTGTGACCGGCCTCGTGATAGGCAGTGGTCTTCTTCTCTTCGTCGCTCAAAATCATGGAGCGCCGTTCCTTGCCCATCATGACCTTGTCCTTGGCTTCCTCGAAGTCGATCATGGTGACCAGATCCTGACTCAGCTTGGCGGCATGCAGGGCCGCCTCATTGACCAGGTTTTCGAGATCAGCGCCGGAAAAGCCGGGTGTTCCGCGAGCCAACACTTCCAGATCAACTTCCTTGGACAGGGGGGTCTTGCGGGTGTGAACTTCAAGGATGCGCTTGCGGCCCCGCAAATCCGGATTGGGCACCACGACCTGACGGTCGAAACGACCGGGACGCAGCAGGGCCGGATCAAGCACGTCGGGGCGGTTAGTGGCCGCGATCAGAATGACGCCCTCGTTTGATTCGAAACCGTCCATCTCCACGAGCATGGCGTTGAGGGTCTGCTCGCGCTCGTCATGTCCGCCGCCAAGACCTGCGCCGCGCTGACGGCCCACCGCATCTATTTCGTCGATGAAGATGAGGCACGGGGCGTTCTTCTTGCCCTGGATGAACAGATCGCGCACCCGGGCGGCGCCGACACCGACGAACATCTCCACGAAGTCAGAACCCGAGATGGAGAAAAAGGGTACTCCGGCCTCGCCGGCCACGGCCCTGGCCAGCAGGGTCTTGCCCGTTCCGGGACCTCCGACCAGCAGCACACCCTTGGGGATGCGTCCGCCGAGCCGTGTAAATTTCTTGGGATTGCTCAGGAAGTCGACAATCTCCTGCAACTCTTCCTTGGCTTCATCCACGCCGGCCACATCCGCGAAAGTCACCTTGGTCTCTTCCTGGCTGATCATCTTGGCCCGCGATCTGCCAAAGGACATTGCCTTGCCGCCGCCACCCTGCATCTGCCGCATGAAAAAAATCCACACGCCGATCAGAAGCAGCATCGGGAACCAGGAGATGAGCACGGTCATGTACCAGGGGGCCTCTTCCTGTGGTTCGGCCTTGACCTGCACGTTGTTCTTGACCAGCGTGTCGACCAGAGTCGGATCATCAGGGGTGTAGGACGTGAACCGCTGGTCATTGGCCAGGACACCGGAGATGCGGGAGCCCTGAATCTTGACGCTGACTACCTCGCCCTGGCGGACCTTGGCTAGAAATTGCGTGTAATTGAGGTCATTGGGCGATACCGGCGGCTGATTGAACAAATTGAACAGAACAATCATCACCATGCAGATCCCGGCCCAAAGAACCAGATTCTTGGAAAAACTATTCAAGTGAAAAAACCTCCATAAGCCGAGTTGGGAAGCGTTCCTCCCACCGGCCATTTTGCTTCACATAACGAACGAACCCGAAGCTGAACAAGGAATCATTGTTAAGGTCAGTTTGCAGAATGACAAGAAAATTTTCATCAAAAAAAAGCTTTTTTAAAAGGTTCCTGGAAAAACTTGATCATTGCCGAGGGCATTGATAGATACGTTCCTCCTTGAGGGGGAAGCGTATCGTCACCGGTGTGGCGCCCGGTCTTCAAAACCGGTGGAAGGTCGAGAGGTCTTCGGTAGGTTCGACTCCTATACGCTTCCGCCAAGAATCCCATCCCCCCTTGCCTTTCTGTTCCCCGCTTTCATTTTTTTGTGGATCAACTCCAGAATCGTTGCCATCCGTCAGCTCATGTCTTCCGGCAGAACCGCCCAGGCTGCGCGTTTCCCGACTTCCAGACTTCCGAGGTCAGCGTCAATTCCAAGCAACCGGGCCGGATTGCGGGTCGCCAGTGCCAGGAGATCGGACAGAGACACCGACGCAGGCAGAAGCGCCCGCACTGCACGCAGTTCCTGCCACAGGTCAAGATCAGGGACCGACGCCAGGGAATCGGTGCCCAGGCACAAAGGGACTTTCGCTGCATGCAGCGCGGCCACCGGCGCGTCTCCTACCCCTATCCATCTGTTGCTGCGCGGACACAGACAGACGCCGGCCCCGCTTGCAGCCAGGATCTGAACATCGCTTTCGTCCAACTGAACGCAATGCACGGCCAAGGTGCGCTCATCCAGCAGGTCCAGGGCGCGTGCAAACCCGACGGAGCTCAGGCCAGGGGCGGCAAAACCCCGGGGCAGGATGCGGCGGGCACGCAGGAAATCGGCAAGCTCGCCGCTGCCGCTTCTGAAAAGTTCGTTCTCGCCGGGCGCTTCTGCCAGGTGCAGGCAGAAAGGAAGAGCGCGAGACACGCACCACTGCTTGATGCTCCGGGCCAGCCCCTGATCCGTGGAATACAACGAATGCACTCCAGGACTCCAGTCCCCTGGCAGGGCCTTGGGGCTGAACTCCCGATCGCGGCCCGAAAATTCTTTGAACAGAAAGCCGCCGAGGCTCTGCCTGTCCAGAACGCGCCGTACCATATCGAACTCGCGGCCGACCACATCGGCCACATGGCAGGTCCCGCTGGCCCGTGCCTCGTTCACGGCCCTCTTTAAGGCAGATTCCGTCACCCTGCTTTCGCGCATGGCGGCAAAAAGAGCGTCCGCCCAACCCGCAAAGCCCAGACCGGCAGGCACACGCCCTGCCAGATGCGACAATTCCAGATGCGCATGGGCATTGATGAGCCCGGGCACCAGCGTCACAGCCCCCAAATCGCGGGGAACGCCATCCCCTGCCACCTCGCGCCAAGCTCCCACCGCCAGGATGCGCCCTCCCCGGACCAGGATCCCTCCATCCGAAATCTCGGGACAGTCCGGATTCATGGTCAGGATGCGCGCAGCCCGGAAAGCTTCGTTCATGCCCGGTCACCTGCCGGATCAAACGATGCATAAAAAAAGAGGCGGCAAGGCCGCCTCTTTTCAAAACTGCGCAAAGCGGCACTATTCATAAATCTTGTCAGCGGTCTCTTTGACTTCTTTGGGCACGGCCACACCGATCTTCTTCGCGGCCCCGAGATTGAGGTGCAGTATCAGCTCCTGCTGGGTTTCAACGGGAGTTTCCGAAGGGAACGAGCCATCGACCAGAATGCGTTTGGCCATGAGCCCTGTCTGATATCCATGCTGATAGTAATCGAACGCCAGCGCGGCCACGGTACCTCGTTTCACCGAATCCACATCGGCGGAAAACAGGGGCAGCTTTTCCTGCTCGCAAACCTTGATCACGGATTCCAGAGAGGAGATGACCGTATTGTCCGTCGGCAGATAGACCGCGTCAACCTTGCCCACGAGAGCCTTGGCCGCCTGATAGACGTCGCTGGTCTTGGCCACGGGCGCCTCCACCACCTCAAAACCAGCCTTGACCCCTTCGGCCTTGACCATGGCCACAGTGGTTTTGGAATTGGCCTCGCCCGCGTTGTAGATCATGCCCAGCGTCTTGAGATTCGGGTAAAAGCGGCGCAGCATGGCCATATGCTGATCGACGGGCAGCATGTCGGAAACGCCGGTGATGTTCTTGCCGGGTTTTTCCAGATCATCGACCAGCCCCGCGCCCACGGGATCCGTGATGGCCGTGAACAGAAGCGGACTCCCGGCCAGGATCGGTGACTTCTTGGTGGCCAGGGCACAAGCCTGAGCCGACGGCGTGGCAATGGCCAACACCAGATCGGGCTTTTCACCGGCTATCTGGGCCGCAATCTGGTTGGCCGTGGCCATGTTGGCCTGGGCATTGTGCACGGAGTAGTTCGCGTCCACTCCCTGCGCCTTGAGGCTGTCCTGAAAACCCTTCAGCACCGCATCCAGCGACGGGTGCTCGACAAACTGGCTCACGGAAACGTTGTAGGTCTTGGCGAAACCGGGACAGGCCATGGCCAGGACAAGCGCCCCAGTCAAAAAAAACTTCTTCATATGTGCGTCCTCGCTTGATTGAAAGTCTAGCTGATGCGAAACATCTGCACGAGCCCTTTAAGCTGTTCCGAGAGGGCGCGCAACTCCTCCGCATGCTGCCGAACCGTTTCGCCGTTGCGACTCATGTTTGACGCCGAATTGCTGACTTCCGCGATCTGCACTGTAATCTCCCCGGCAACTCCCGAGGTCTGGGTCACGTTGTGATTGACTTCGTCCAGACCTTGCGAGGCCTGGCCGATATTCTGCGCTATGTCACGAGTAGTCGTGGACTGTTCTTCCACGGCGGCGGCGATGGTGGCAACGATGGAATCGATATCCGTGATTACCCGGGTGATCTCGCCTATGCGCAGGATGGTTTGGTCCGTGGCACACTGGATTCCACTGATCTTGTTGCGGATTTCATCCGTGGCTTCGGCCGTCTGGTTGGCAAGCTCCTTGATCTCATTGGCCACGACCGCGAACCCACGCCCGGCCTCGCCGGCCCTGGCGGCCTCGATGGTGGCATTGAGCGCCAGCAGGTTGGTCTGAGAAGAGATGGCCGTGATGGTCTGCGTCACGGAACTGATTTCACTGGCCACGGCTCCAAGGCGGTCCACATCGGTGGATGTGGCCTGCGCCGCGCTCACGGCCTGGGCGGTAATTTCCCTGGCCCGCCCCGTACTTCTGGAGATCTCGTCGATGGTCGCGCTCATTTCCTCGGAAGCGGCGGCCACAGTCGAGATGTTGACCGTGGCCTGCTCGGTGGCGGCCGCCACCGAGCGCATGTTCTGACTCATCTCCTCGGCTGCGGCGGCCACGCTGTTGGACCGGGACTGATTGTCCCTGGCCACTTCGGCCACGGTCTCCGACACCGAGGTAAGCTGTCCGGAGGCATCGGCCAAGGTGCCGACTCCGGTGATTATCTCCTGCATCATGACGCCCATGTTTTCCGTCATGGTGTTCACGCTCTGCGCCAACTGACCGATCTGATCCCGGCTGTTGGTCTCCACCCGGACAGTCAGGTCGCCTTTGCTGATCCTCTCCGTGGCCAGCGCCACCGCATGAACAGGCTTGAAAATCGCGAGGCGCATGAAAAACGCCAGACAGCCCATCAGCACGATCATGCCCGTGGCCATTATCGCCCCGGCCTTGATCTGACCGTCCATGAGCGTGTCCATCTGCCTGGAAATATCCTGCCGCATGACCAGCACTCCGAGCACCGGCTGATTTCCGCCATGACAATGATGGCAGGCAGGCTCGTTCGGGATGGTCTTCACCTCCAAATAGGAGGATACACCGTCGATTTCCGTGATGACCTGACTCATTCCGTCTGTTTTCAGACGCTCTTTGAGCATGTCGGGCAGTTCCGGAGCCTTTACGACGTCGGCAATTTCGCCGCGCAGAAACTGGTCCGAAGTGGAGTAGGTGATGTTGCCTTTGAAGTTGGTAAGATGAATGTCGATATCGTCGTAACGCTCGCCCACTTCATCGAATTTTTGCGTCGTCCCGGCATTGTCGCCCAGAGCCATGGGCTCGCGGATGGCCAGGGAAAGCATTTCAGCGGTGCGTTCAGCGGTGATCTCGACCTCGTGGAGAGTGCTCGACCGCTGCATGAAAAAAGTCGTCCAGAAAAGGACCCCAAAAAATACCAGCAACACCAAAGCCGTGATCCCAAGCATCTTGGCGGCAAGAGATCTTCGGAAAATGTCCATCACGACCTCCTAGTGCGCCCCGCCGTAGAGCAGCGGCTTGAAATTGAATGACTTGACCCGTTCCTCGTTGTGGCAGCCAACGCAGTCGTCCATGGTCAGTTTGCCCTTGATCAGCTCCGCATCCCCACCGCTTTCGGCATGGTCACTTCCCGGACCATGACAGACTTCGCATCCGGCATCAGCCAGATGCGGGGTCTTTTCGTAGCTGACGAACCCGCCAGGCTTGCCGAACCCCGTGGTATGGCATCCGTAGCAGGTTGCAAGTTCGGCTTCGCTAAGATCCGAAGCCATGATCTTCACGGATTTGTCCGAATGAGCTTTCTTGGCGTACTTGGTGAAATTTTCATACTGTTCTTCATGACAGTCCTTGCATGCGGCAGTGCCTACATACGAGTTTTCCGCCATCGCGGAAAACGGCCACAGTAGGCACACCAGCAAAAAAGCATGCCATACATTGAGCACGACTCGTCCTTCCATTCCCCCTCCTTGAACGGATACAATCAGAGCGACCCCGGTCTTGCAAAGCGAATCGCCATGCCGATTCTTCTTACATGTCTTCAAAATGTTACATGAAAAAACAAATAACGTCAATAGCTTGCCTGCGAATTCGCAATCACGCCTTAATGTTGTCATAGAACGGCAACGACTTTTGCTCCAATGGAAAAACAAGAATTTTACCAATGACATACAATTACACAAAACAAATTCCCCCTAGGTTGTCACACATGGACATTTGTATGACAGCCTGGGGGAATCACGTATTCAAAAGAACGACTCGCAGGGGCCCGTCCGAATCCATGCCCCTTTCATCTCGATTTACGTCACCGGAAGAAAATTCATGAATCAACGCTAAATGCCTTTCAAAGTCAAAACCCCCCGCCGCAAGCGCAACGAGGGGTTTTGATCATGAAAGCGTCTCAGCCTAAATGACGGCGGCCGGACTCTGACGTGACCGGAGTCACTTCCGGGAAGCCGAATCCAGCCAGGACGACAAGTTGTCGATCTGATTTCTTACGGACCCAGGACCCGTTCCGCCAGGAACATGTCTTCTGGCCACGGCATTCCCGTAATCAAGGACCGCGAAGACATCTTCATCGATATCCGGGGAAAAGCGCTGCAACTGGGCAATATCCAGATCCTCAAGCCCTATCCCCTGCTCCTCCGCAAAGGCCACGGCCGCGCCCGTGATATGGTGCGCCTGCCGAAAAGGCACGCCCTTGGCCGCCAGATAATCGGCAAGCTCCGTGGCGTTCAAAAATCCGGCCTTCAGGGCCCGCTGCATGCGTTCGCGGTTGAAACCAAGCTCCGAGAGCATCCCGGCCATGATGGCAAGGGACGGCGCAACCGTGTCGTGCGTGTCCAGAAAAGGCTCTTTGTCTTCCTGCATGTCCCGGTTGTAGGCCATGGGCAGGCCCTTCATGAGGGTCAAGAGCGCCATGAGATCGCCATAGACCCGGCCAGTCTTGCCCCGCATGAGCTCGGCCACGTCAGGATTCTTCTTCTGGGGCATGATGGACGAACCCGTGGAATAGGCGTCCGGCAGGCGCACAAATCCGAACTGGGGGTTGGCCCAAATGACGATCTCCTCGCACAGACGCGAGAGGTGCATCATGATCAGGCTGCCGCAGAACGTGGCTTCGAGCACGAAGTCACGGTCCGAGACGGCGTCCATGCTGTTGGCGAACGTCCCGGCAAGACCCAGGGTCGAGGCGACCTGCCCCGGATCAAGGGGATGGGTCGTTCCGGCCAGGGCCGCGGCGCCCAGAGGCGAAATCCTGGTCCGGGCCAGGGCATCGCGAACCCGGTCGTGGTCGCGGCAAAACATCTGGGCGTAGGCCAGAAGATGCTGGGCCAGACTGACGGGCTGGGCGGGCTGGAAATGGGTGCACCCCGGCAGAAGCGCATCCTGATGCTCCCCGGCCCGCTCGGTCAGCACCCCGATCAGATCGCACAGGTTCGCGGCCCATTCGTCAAGACACGCGGCGACAAAAAGCCGGAAATCAAGAGCCACCTGATCGTTGCGCGAACGCCCCGTGTGCAGCTTCTGGCCCGGAGTACCGACGATCTCTGTCAGGCGCTGCTCGATGTTCATGTGCACATCTTCGAGGTCTTGCCGCCAGACAAAGGTCCCGTCCGCGATCTCGCCCCGGATCTGCTCCAGGCCCTGGTGGATGGCGTCGCATTCGGCCTGGCTGATGATGCCCTGCTGGGCCAGCATGGAAGAATGTGCCTTGGAGCCGTCGATATCCTGGGCATGCAGGCGTGAATCAAAATCCACGGAACAGGTGTAACGCTCGACCAGGGGGGCGGTGTCGCCGGAAAAGCGGCCGCCCCACAATTTCTTTTCCTTCTGCGTCGAAGTCATGGCCTAGCCCTTGATCTTGTTCAGAAAAGGCTGGCGGGCCTGCAGGCGAAGGCCGTGCAGCTTGATGAATCCGGCTGCGTCGGCCTGATTGTACACCTCATCCTTCTCGAAAGTGGCCAGCTCCGGATTGTAAAGAGAATACGGAGACTTGCGCCCAAGCGGATAGACCCCGCCCTTGTAGAGCTTCAGGCGCACGGTCCCGGTCACGGTCTCCTGGGCCTTGTCCATGAAGGCCTGAAGCGCCTCGCGTTCGGGCGCGAACCAGTAGCCGTTATAGACCATCTCGGCGTAGCGCGGAATGAGCGTGTCCCGCAGATGCAAAAGCTCACGATCCATGCACACCCCTTCAAGATCACGGTGGGCGCGCTGCAGGATGGCTCCGCCAGGAGTCTCGTAAACGCCGCGCGACTTCATGCCCACGAAGCGGTTCTCGACCATGTCCAGACGGCCGATGCCGTGGCGACCACCCAGCTCGTTCAAGGCCGCGAGCATTTTCGCGGGGGTCAGGGCCTGACCGTCCAAGGCCACGGGATTGCCCTGCTCGAAGTCCAGCGTGATGACTTCCGGCGTATCCGGCGCGTCCTCGGGATTGACGCTCATCTGGTAGGTGCCGGGGCCGGGCTCGGACCACGGATCTTCCAGCTCTCCGCCCTCGAAGCTCAGATGCAGCAGGTTGCGGTCGCAGGAGTAGGGTTTTTCCCGGGTCACGGGCACGGAGATGCCGTTCTCCTCGCAGAAGGCGAGCAGGTCGGTGCGCGAGTTGAGGTCCCATTCACGCCAGGGCGCGATGGTTTTGAGCTGCGGGGCCAAGGCCAGGGTCGAAAGTTCAAAGCGGACCTGGTCGTTGCCCTTGCCCGTGGCGCCATGGGCCACGGCCTGGGCGCCTTCGGCCAGGGCGATCTCGACCATGCGCTTGGCGATGAGCGGACGGGCAATGGATGTGCCGAGCAGGTATCCGCCCTCATAGACCGCGTTGGCCCGAAACATGGGGAAAACATAATCGGCCACGAACTCTTCCTGCAGATCCACGACATAGGCCTTGGTCGCGCCGGTGGAAAGAGCCTTGTCCTCCAGGCCGTCCAGCTCCTCGCCCTGACCCAGATCCGCGGTCATGGTGATGACTTCGCATTCGTAGGTTTTCTTGATCCATTTCAGGATGGCCGAGGTATCGAGGCCGCCCGAGTACGCCAATACGACTTTTTCTATCTTGCTCATGAAAGTGCTCCGTTATGCGAGGCGGCAATGCCGCATTAGCTGTATATCCATTCCAGGATGGCCTTCTGCATGTGCAGACGGTTTTCGGCCTGATCAAAAACGATGGACTGAGGCCCTTCGAAGACCGACTCGCTGATCTCCTCGCCACGGTGGGCGGGCAGGCAGTGCAGCACCTTGGCATTCGGATCGGCCAGGGCGAGCAGTTCTTCGTCGAGCTGGTATCCGGCAAAGGCTTTTTCGCGCTTCTTCTGCTCCGCTTCCTGCCCCATGGAGGCCCACACGTCGGTATTGACGAAATGGGATCCGGCGATGGCCGCCTTCGGATCATCGGTGACGTAGACCTTGGCGCCCATTTTCAGTGCTCGTTCCAGCACCGCCGTGTTCGGGGTGTATCCCTCGGGACAGGCGATATTGAGCTGGAATCCGAAATATACGCTGGCGTTGATCCAGGAATTGGCCATGTTGTTTCCGTCGCCGATCCAGGAGATGACCAGGTCCTTGAGGTTCGTGGTCCGCTCGTAAATGGTGAGCATGTCGCTCATGATCTGACAGGGATGAAACATGTCCGTCAAAGCGTTGACCACGGGGATGCTACCATGGCGGGCCAGCTCCTCGACGTTTTTCTGGGCAAAGGTGCGCACGACCATGCCCTGCACGTAGCGGGAGAGCACGCGGGCCGTGTCGTTCAAGGGTTCGCTGCGGCCCAGCTGGGAATCGGCGGGGGTCATGAAGATCGTATCGCCGCCCAGATGACGGATGCCGACCTCGAAAGATACGCGCGTACGGGTGGAGGCCTTCTCGAAAATCATGGCCAGAGTCTTTCCCGCGAGCAGGTCGGAACGGTAATCCCCGTCCTTCATTTCCTTGGCCCGCAGCACCAGATCCATGGCCTCGGTGGCCATCAGACTATTAATCGATAAAAAATGCTTCATGATATCACCCGATCATCCGGTGGGCCGGTTTATGTGTTACGCCATGTTCGCAAAAAGATGATTTCTACAGACCTTCTCCCCGGTTTGTAAAGAGCATGGTAACAACCCGGAATAAAGCAAAAAAGCCAGCGCGCGGGCACTGGCTTTCGTAACGGGCGGGAGGATGGGCTTATTCTTGCGCGGCGTGGCGTGCAAACCCCGCGGCCATGCTCCGGGACAAGGTCCGCATGACCGCATAGGTCGGGTCTTCGGGCAAGCGACGCGAGCTTCGGAACAGGGCGAAGTCCTTGTCCGGCGTACTCTCCATGGTGGCGGCCTGGGCCGCGGACCAGATCAGCCCGCCGTCCGGCACCCAGTGAATCTCGACCGTCGCGCCGATGGAGGTCCGTCCAGTGCGCGAGCCCTCGAAAAACTGGGACACGTTGCCGCTGACCAAAATATTGGCGCCCCTGGCTCTGGCCTGCGCCATGGCCTCCTCAATACCCGGCCATGGCCTGGAAGAATCGTATTCCATGACCTCGAAGACCCCGCGAGCAAGCCACGCGAGCCGGAAGATGTCCGCCATCTCCCTGCCCACGTCCTTGCGCACGGCAATGTCCTGACGCAGGGCAAAAGGCAGAATCAGGGCCCGCAGGCCCGTTTCGGGCAGGGACCGGGGCGTCACCGCCTCGACCAGCTCGCTCAACACAACCGGGGCGTCGTCGTGATAGCGGATTTCGCTCAGACTCACATCGACCGGTGAATACGCGCACCCGCAACACAAGAGCACGAACAGCATGCAAAATTTCATGACAGCATCTCCTTGGCAGGCGTTTTCAAGCAAGATAGATACCAAGCGCAACATAAACCGCTGCAGGAGAACACCGTGACCACCCCCCGCGAATCCGCCCCCTTGCGCTATCGCCTGACCCACCAGGAAAGCCTGCTCGGCGTGGCCTACTTCAGCCCCGCTCCCGCCCAATCCCTGACTCTGGAAGAATGCCTGGAGCATGTCCGCCGCGCGCCCAACGACGAGTTCATGCGCGCCCACGTCCGCCAACTCCTGGCCGCCCTCGACGCGCACAGTCTGCGCGCCCTGCACGCGGATGCCGATCCCGTCGTCAAGAGCCTTGTCCTGGAAACCGTCCTCCTGACTCCGACCCACGCGGATCTTTGGACGCAGTTGCGTGCGCAGGCAAAGGCAGCGGCGGAACTGACACCCCAGATATTTCTAAGGAGCGTGTCCCTGCCGGACCATGATCTCCATGCCCGCGCAAGCCGGCTGCTGGCCGCAAACATTTTCGAGCACCAGCCCCTGCCCGGCGACATGGGCGCCCTGCCGCTCACGGCGGCTCCGGATTCTGACGCGGCCGACCCGGCCATGCTCAAGTCCGCCCTTGATCCCCTGCCCCACTGTCCCAGACGCCCGGCCCGGCAGACATACGCGCTGGCCATGGAACGACTCTACGGACTGGGCATCCTCGACGGGCCGGAGATGCGCCACCACGCATCCCTGGCCCCATGGGGGCTGCTGCGCCGCTGGAAGCTGGACCGCGCGACTTGCAGCGGCCGTTTCAACCACCGCCTGGAAGGACTCATGACCAGCTACGGCCGGGGGCTTTGCCTTGAAGACGCGCAGGCCTCCCTGGCCATGGAGATCGTGGAACGCTACAGCTCCTTCGCCGACATCCGGGGGCTGCGCATCTCGGGCAGCGGGGATGAAGGCGAAATTCGCGTGGGCACCTGCCGCGAACTTGGCGACAGGGCGCTTGACCCGAACAGCAAGCGTCTTGAAGTGCCCTACGCGGGCCAGACCCTGCACTGGATGACCGCCCGGGACAGAAACGGACAAGCCCGGTTCGTTCCGGTCCAATCCGTATATCTGTTCACCAACCTGGACGAGATCCGCCTCTTCAGCGGGCTGGGTTCCACGGGCCTGGCCTCGGGAAACACCCCGGAAGAGGCCAAGGTCAGCGGATTGCTTGAGGTCGTGGAGCGCGATGCCGAGGCGGTCGGCGTGTTCGACCCGGCGCGGTGCTTCCGGGTGCAAAGCGGGGATGAAGGGATAAACCGAGTGCTGGAGCAGTATCGTGCGCAGGGCATCGACCCCGTTTTTCAGGATCTGACCACGGACCTTGGCGTGCCCTGCTATAAATGTTTCGCGCAGATGCGCGAAGGCGGGCTGGTCAAGGCCACGGGGGCATCCCTTTCGGGCATGCGGGCGGCGCTCTCGGCCCTGACCGAGACCCCGTTCCCCTTTCCCGGCAGGGAGGCGTCGGCGCAGGGGCCGGACGGCCTGCCCGTGCGCACGCTCGAAGACCTGCCGGATCATTCGACGGGTTCGGCAGCGGGCGACCTGGCCCTGCTCGAAGCGATCCTGGATGCCCGGGGCCATTCGCCGCTCTATGCCGATCTGACCAAGCGGGAACTGCGCCTGCCGGTCTTTCGCGCCATCGTGCCGGGCCTTGAAATCGTCTCGGATTTCGACCGCTTCACGCGCATAAGCCCAAGGCTGTGGAGGGATGTGCTCAGACTGAAGGGAAGAGGCGCCTGAAGGACTCTTCGGCATCGAGACGGACCGAGGCCACGGCCAGCTCCGTCAGCGCGTCCATTTCCTGGCCGTGGTCATGGCCCATGAGATGCAGCAGGCCGTGGGCCAAAAGACGCACGGTGTATTCGTGGGTGTCCTGGTTGTAGAGCCAGGATTCCCGGGCCAGGGTCTCGGCGGACAGCACCAGATCCCCCAACCAGTCTTCCTCGCCTCCGGGAAAGCTGAGCACATTGGTCGGCCCCAGGCAGCCCATGAACCGCTCGTTCAATTCGGCCATTTCCCGGTCATCGACAATGCGCAGGGAGATCTGCCACTCATCGAGCCCAAAAGTCGCGGCCAATCCCTCGAAAATCTCCATGAGCTCCGGCCCCGACAGGGGGAAGCGGGGATCAACCGGCACGGCCTGATCCAGATGCAGCATCAGCCCTCCCGCACCGGCGTGACCCGGCGGCCCTTGCCGCGCCCGGCCTGTCCGGACGCATCGCCTTCGCGCGTCTGCGTGGCCTGCATGGTTTGTCGATGCCGGTCATAGGCGCGGACAATGCGGCCCACCAGCGGATGGCGGATGACGTCCGCCTCGGTGAAATGAACCATGGCGATGCCCTGCACATCCTTCAGCACATCCATGGCCTGCACCAGGCCCGACCCGATATGGCCGGGCAGGTCGATCTGGGTGATGTCGCCGGTGACCACGGCCCGCGATCCGTAGCCCAGGCGGGTCAGAAACATCTTCATCTGCTCCGGGGACGTGTTCTGGGCCTCGTCGAGAATGACGAAGGCGTTGTTCAGCGTACGGCCGCGCATGAAGGCCAGGGGCGCGATCTCGATGGCCCCGGTGCCGATCATCTCCTGCACCTTGGCGTAGTCGAGCATGTCGTGCAGCGCGTCATAGAGCGGGCGCAGATACGGGTTTATCTTCTCCGCCAGGTCGCCGGGCAGGAATCCGAGCTTTTCGCCCGCCTCCACGGCCGGTCGGGTCAGGATCAGGCGCTTGACCTTTTTCTGCAGAAACAGGGACACGCCCACGGCCACGGCCAGATAGGTCTTGCCGGTCCCGGCCGGGCCGATGCCCAGGGTCAGGTCCAGTTCACGCATGGCGTGCAGGTACTCGCGCTGGGTCACGGTCTTGGGGCTGACCGACTTGCGGGATGAAACCGCGAAAAGCGCTTCCTGGTAATAGCTCTTGAGCGGGGTGGACGGATCGCGCAGCATGATGCGCAGACTCTGTTCTATGTCGCGCTCGAAAAGCTGGTGGCCTCCGCGCACCAGATCATAAATCTGGGCGAAATACCGGCAGACCAGACCGACCATGAGCGGATCTTCGCCAAAGATCGAAAGCGCGTTGCCCCGGCTCTCGACGCGCACGCCCGTCATTGTGGCCACGGTATCCAGATAGGCATTCCCGGGGCCAAAGACTTCGCGAGCAAAGTCCGCGTTTTCAAAGGATATTTCCTGAATTTCCATATGATTCCATGCTCTGGGTGAATTGTTCAAAAATCCGTACCCGCCTGCGGCTCCATTTGCAAATCTCTCCGGAGTCCCGTAGAAGCTGACACTTGAACATCGAGGATTTCCAGCAACACCAAGCATCAGTTCCAGGCCCGTCTGCGGCCGTAAAAATATGAGTACAAAGAATAGAGAAGAAACCAGCCAACTGCCGGCCGTCAGGCAGGAAACGCAACTTGCTTTTCAAGAAGCAAAAAGCATGGTGAGGAAAGCTTTCGTGACCGCAATCAAGACCAATCTCGCATTTTTGGCCTGTTCGGGCATGTATGCCTACCGCTCCGGGCAGCGCTTCTGGGAACAAAAGGGCAGCTCCTGGTGGGCCAAATCCCGGGCCTTTTCCAAGACCGCATACCTGGCCCTGCAGGAAGACGCCTTCGGGTCCGACATCGTCATCGAGACCCTGGATATCGACCGCGTCCTGGAAGAGGGCAAACCCACACTCTCCATACCGTCCACTCCCGAAGCCGTGGACGACCTGGTCCACAGAAAAAAATCCTAGCCGCCCATTGAAAGGCTTCAAACGGCCAGGCTGCCGAAAAAACCGGGAGACGCGCGGAACAAGGAAAATCCAGGACCGAAGCGTAAGTGCGCCCGCATGGGCAGCGCTGCATACGTGAGGGCCTGGATATTCCGTGACGGCGAAGCAGATTGCCGTTTTTTTGTCGCAGTCTGCTAGCCGCCGATGGCCGTCATGGTCCTGTCGCAGACCTGATTGTGCTCGCGCTCCTGCAGCAGGCGGTAGCCCAGGGGCTTTTCCGCGTTGGCCCGGGCAAAGAGGTCGAGCATGTCCTGCATGGTATGCCCCGGATCGCGCAGTATGGACCGCACGTCATATTCCCGGTCTGAAAAAAGGCAGGTGCGCAGCTTGCCGTCGGAGGTGACCCGAAAGCGGTTGCAGCTCTCGCAGAAATGATTGCTGACCGCCGAAATGACCCCGATTCGCCCGGATCCGCCGGAAATACCGTACATCCGCGCAGGGCCGCTGTTGCGGGATGCTACGAGCACCTCCTCAAGCGGCACCAGCTTCTCCACTTCGGCGATGATCTCCTCGGCGGGCCAGTAATTGTCAC
Organism: Desulfomicrobium macestii; assembly: GCF_014873765.1. Taxonomy (NCBI): domain Bacteria; kingdom Pseudomonadati; phylum Thermodesulfobacteriota; class Desulfovibrionia; order Desulfovibrionales; family Desulfomicrobiaceae; genus Desulfomicrobium; species Desulfomicrobium macestii. Next base: position 24,661 of record NZ_JADBGG010000042.1, read on the forward strand.
GGCTCCAGCGCGACTGGTAGCCGATGGGCATGAACTCGATGAAGCGCACGTCCACCCCGTTGTCGCGGGCGAAATCCACGAATCCGGGCAGCTCATCATCGTTGAGCCCCTTCAGGGCCACGACATTGACCTTGACCCGCAGGCCACCCTTCAGACAGGCGTCGATGCCCGCCCGGACCTGATCGTAGGCGTCGATCTTGGTGATTTCCTCGAATTTTTTGCGCTGCAGGGTATCAAGAGAAACATTCAGGCAGGAGATACCGGCCTCACGCAATTCGTCCACGCGATCCGCGAGCAGGGTCCCGTTGGTGGTGATGCGCAGATCCAGGTCGGGATACTTGGCATGCAGACGCCCAACGAAAGGAATGAAATCCTTGCGTGCGAAAGGTTCACCACCGGTCAGGCGGACCTTCTCCACCCCGGCCTGCCTGGCCACGTCCACCAGCTCGGCCATCTCCTCGAAAGACAGAATCTGTTCGTGCGGTATGAAAGTCCATTCATCCTGGGGCCTGCAATACAGACAACGCAGATTGCAACGGTCCGTGATGCTCAGCCTCAGGTAACTGACTTTTCTGCCGTGGGAATCGATCAACATGGGTATACCTCGCGCAAATGTTGTGGCCGTAAGTAGTATGTCCGGCAAGGCAGTATGTAAAGTCAGCGTTGCCCTTCGAGACGAAGGTTTTCTTCCAGGGCGGGATCGATGGCCGGACGCACCGTGCGCAAAACCTTGTCCACCCCGACCATTCCAAGGGCCGCGCCCTTTATGGGCCGCACATCCTTGACCAGGCACAGAAGCACCTCGCCCCGGTCGGCCATTTTCAGATGACTGGCCAGGGCCGCCAGGGCCGCCGCTTCCTGGACGGTCCGCTCGGGCACTTCCTGGGCCGGGAAGTCGCGCTTGACGATGACGTGCGCGCCGGGGCCGTCCTGGGCGTGCAGCCAGTAATCAAAAGGACTGGCGGCCTGGGTCAGAAGCTGATGATTGGCCTGGGCGCTGCGGCCGCGCACAATGAGGAACCCGTCGGAGGAGCGGTAAGCCTGGACCTTGATCTTACGGTACTTGGCGGGGAGCACGACAGGCACGGGAGCTTTTGCGCCGCGCCCCGGCTCGGATTCGGCCGGCAGCACACCCTGACGGGCAGCATCCAGTTCCCGCTGGAGGGCCAGCACACGGGCGGCGACAATGCCGAGCCCCCGCTCGCCCTTGGCGGCGCGCATAAAAAAACGTTCCATGTTTTCGCGCACCGTCAGGCCAGGATCGAGACGCACTTCCACCTCCCCGCCCTCTTCATCCTCAAGGCGCAACACGGCCAGGCGGACATTCCTGTCCAGACGGTGCAGCTGAGCCTGCAGCAGCAGCCCTTCGCGACGCTTTTCGACCATGCCCTGCAAACGCTTGTGATCATCCTGCACCCGCTCAAGGGCGCGCCTGATGCGGCGAATGTTGCGGGCCACGGCGCTGTCGGCACCGGCATGAACCCGCTCCAGCCCGGCCAGTGTCTGGCCGTGGGCCATCTGCGCGGCCTCCAGAACGCTGGAACAGGCCCCTCCGTCGCGCAGGGGCCATAGACGGACCTGGGGGCGGTCCTGATGATCAAGGCCGTGATAAAAAGTGGACACGGTGCCGGCCTTCAGGTTCATCAGCAAGGTCTCGGCTTCGGCCGACGGAACCGAACGCAGATGATGGCGCAATGGAGGGGTCAAATGAGGAAGCGCCCTCCACAGCCCCTCCTCGCTTTTGATTCGCTCAAGTTCCGGCCAGACCGGCTCGCTTCCGAATCCGGGCGGCAACGCTTCCGTCAACAGCGGATTCGCGGCCAAATCAAGGACGAGCCACTTGCCTTCGCCCGGCGACAACTCAAGGGCCAGCCGCCGAAGCGGCCAGTCCGAAACGAGCCCGAGGACGCGACGTCCTTTGAGCCGTTTGCGCAACCACATGGCGCGGCCTGCCGGGTTATGGGGGTTTTCGGGCTTGTGGCGGCTCAGGTAGAGAAACGGCGTGGGTTTTGCCGTACACAGCACAAGATACCCGGCCCGACCAAGATCCAGGGTCCAGGTTTCGGGAAGAGGCGCAAAAACCTTCTCCACGCGCATGCCGACGATGCGCTCGGCTAATTCCCTGGCCACAAAACAGAAAACACTGGCGTCCATGGATTCACCCTAAAAAAAAGCGCGTCCCGCAAACGGCACGCGCTTCAATGAACATTAAACCGGTCGCAGCCCTAGTCACCGCGCAAACGCTCTTCCTCTTCCCTGCGGCTCTTGCATTCGATGCACAAGGTGGTCATCGGACGGGCTTTCAGGCGGGGAATCCCGATTTCCTCGTCGCAATCCTCGCAAACGCCGAAAGTGCCATCTTCGATACGGTCCAAGGCTTCGTTGATTTTCTTGATCAGCTTGCGGTCCCGGTCACGCAAACGCAGAGTGAACGTCCTGTCGGACTCGGCGGAAGCTCTGTCGGCAGGATCGGAATAGTATTCCACGTTGTCCGACATTTCTTCGATGGTCGCCTCACCCTGCCGCTGGATATCGTCAATCATCTGAGTCAAATATTCTTTGAAGAACTCAAGGTCTTTGGCTTCCATGATAATTCCTCCTGCACGCCTGTTAACTTAGGGAGAGTGTTTCTATTCACTGAAAAGCAAAAAGTAAAGCCCTTGACCGCCGGCAAGCCTCCCCCAAGGCACTTCCGCATGACCCGTTGCTGTTGACTGCTGTTTATCGCATAAAATCGAAAGATTATCGAGACCCGAAATCCGTACTTCCTTGAAAATATTTTTTCGGAGGGTCTTCGGGGCGGATCTGGGAGCGCGATATCGGAAAAAATGCCCTGACTCCAAATCCCAATTGTGTCGCGACCGTACATGTACCACATCGCCATCCTGCCGTTTTGATCCTGATTTCCGCCTCTTCACCCCCCGGGCCTGCACACATTCCCAGCCATTTTTACCGGTGTGTCCGGAGCAAAGGAAAAAAAATCTGTTTTTTTAATTGACAGCCAGCACCGCCCTTTATAAACACGTTTCCTCGTTGAGCGGGAGTAACTCAGTGGTAGAGTGCAACCTTGCCAAGGTTGAAGTCGCGAGTTCAAATCTCGTTTCCCGCTCCACAACGATGGCGGCATAGCCAAGTGGTAAGGCAGAGGTCTGCAAAACCTCCATTCTCCAGTTCAAATCGGTAGTGTGCGGGATCTTCAGCAAAAAGAAAGACCATGGCATATGTGGGTTGTACCACCAAACCACAACTCCCGGAGGAATCTGCCATGGTCAG
>NZ_JADBGG010000043.1 GCF_014873765.1 Desulfomicrobium macestii
TTGGGCGGAAGCTTGCGTGCATCGGTGGTTTGCATGGATCCGAATGTACACAATTCTTCCACGAATGTTAACTATTTTATGCTCGGATTAATAATAGTGAGCGTGGGATTTTTTATTTGTAGCAAGATTTTTCATTATCGCAAAAAAGTCGCCATCCCCGTAAAGAAGGGGATGGCGACTTTTTTACTACATGGCCCGCCTACCCATGCTGGGCACAAGTACGCGGGGATGACTCTCAGGTTCTTTCGCTACTTTTTTGCAGTGCGGTCTTGGTCTGCCTTTGGTCGGGTCATGTTTTTTTTGTGCCCGATTCAGGCCGGGGCTATGCTTCCGCGTAGGCTTTCAAGGCGAGCAGGCCCTTGCGAATTTCGTCCGCGCCAATGCCCGAATAGGCAAGGCGTACGAAGCGCCGTTTCTCGCCGGGCAGAGGGCGGCCGAAGTGCAGGCGCGTGCAGAGCGAGACGCCCGTCCTGACCAGGACGTCCTCGGCGAAGGCCGCATAGTCGGCGCCGAAGCCCTTGTTCGCCATGAGTTCCGTGACTTCAGGGAAGAGGTAGAAGGTCGCTTCGGGCCTGGGACAGCTCACGCCCGGCATGGAGTTCAGCAAATCAACGGCAATGTCGCGCCGTTCCTTGAGGGTTTCAAGGATGGCTCTGGGACCGGACTGGTCGCCGGTCAGGCCTTCGAGGGCTCCGTGCTGGATGAAATGGTTGGAGCAGGACTCGTCGTTGACGTTGAGCTTGGCGATGATGTCGATGACCGCCTTGGGTCCGATGGCAGCACCCAGGCGCCAGCCCGTCATGGCGAACTTCTTGGAGAAGGTGTAGAGGATGATGCTGCGTGCCCGCATGCCGGGAATGGAGGCCAGCGAGGAGCTTCTTCCGCCGTAGCGGATGTCGAAATAGGCCTCGTCCAGAAGAACTGACAGGTTGTGGCGCATGGCCAGATGGGCCAGGCGTTCGCGCTCCTGCGGCGTGCATTCGGCCCCGAGCGGGTTTTGCAGGTCGTTGATGATGATGGCCCTGGTGCGCGGCGTGACCAGGCTCTCCAGGTAATCGAGGTCGATGTGGAAGCCCGCGTCGTCGCGTACGTAGCGGTAGGGCACGGCGACCCCTCCGTGGTATTCGATCTGGGACTCGTAGATGGGGTAGCCCGGGTTGGGGTAGAGGACCTCCTCGCCGGGGTTCATGCAGGCCATGATGAACTTGCCGATGACGGGCTTGCCGCCTGGCTGGATGGCCACATTTTCCATGGAGTAGTCCACGCCCCTGGCCGCGCTCACATCCCCGGCCAGGGCGTCGCGCAGTTCCGGGATGCCGGGGCTTGGGCAATAGCCGGTCTTCCCGGCGCGCATGGCGCCGCAGGCGGCGTCCATGACGTTTTGGGGCGTCGGGATGTTCATGTCGCCCAGATGGAAGGGGAAGACCTCGTGGCCGGCGGCCTTGTGCGCGGCTGCGCGGGCGGCCACGGCAAAGGCCGTCTCGGTGCCGAGTCGTGCGATTCTGTCTGCGATGCGCATGGATGACCTCACTTGAGTTTGAAAATTGCTGATTCGATGAAACGCTAGGCAACCGGATAGTCCTCGCCGTGCATGAGCCGGGTGATCTCGTCCTCGATGCTGTCCAGCATGGTTCACACGGCATTGGTCAGGCGCGCATTGGCCTTGAAGGTGCGCCTGATGTCCCCGTGGGCAGGCGAAGTGTCCGATGTCAGATAATCGTTGTACCCGTATCGTCGGAGGTAATGGAGGAGCTTCACGTATTCAAGGTATTGTTTGGTGTCGCAGAAGCAATCCAAGTTCCCCCTGCCATTTTTATAATATTGGCAAAATCGTTGTCTTCTTCAATAAAAAGCGCATATTATTCTTTTAAAAATAAGTATTTACCCTGATTGTGGGTCGAGGATTTTCTCTGCACTGTCACGACGCAAACACGGGACGGAATCGTCTTTCCCGTCATGTCTATCAGGCCACACTGTGCGTCCGTGCGCGCAGGATTGGTGATGAGTCCTGCCATGACCGTCTACGCGTTGAAATCCAAGTTTCAGAATATGCTCCGCCCCGCCTGCCGATTTCTGGCGGATAATGGTGTGACGGCAAATCAGGTCACTGTCTCGGCCACGATCTTGTCTGCGGCTGCGGGCAGTCTTGTCTGGCTTTCCGCAGGGGCACGGTGGACCCTTGCGGTTGTTCCATGCGCCTTGTTCGTGCGGATGGCCCTCAATGCTCTGGACGGGATGCTGGCGCGGGAGCACGGAATGGGGTCCGATGTGGGCGCCATGCTGAACGAATTGGGCGACGTGGTCTCCGACGTGGCGCTGTATCTGCCTCTTGCCGTGGTGCCGGGGTGCTCGGCGCCGTTGGTCGTGATGGCCGTGGTGCTGGCGGCGCTCAGCGAGATGGTCGGGATTCTCGGTGTCCAGTTTGGGGGCGGTCGGCGATATGACGGCCCCATGGGCAAGAGTGATCGTGCTGCGGCCTTTGGTCTGCTCTCGCTGGCCTTTGCGAGCGGGGCGCCGCGAGAGGCCTGGCCTCATGCTGTTATGATCGGGATTGTCATGCTGCTGGTCGTCACGATTTTCCGGAGGGCCGGGAAGGCTTTGCAGGGAGGAGTGGCATGATCGCGCTTCACGCGTTGCCTCCTTCCAGACTCTTCATGATCTCCACACTTGCCGTCCTGGCCGTGGTCACCCTTGGTGTGGCCCTGAAGGATGTACATCGCTCCGGCCAAGACAGGCAACGCAGCGAAGTGCTGGTGCGCACGAGAACATGGTGGCTCATCGTGCTTCCGCTGTTCGGAGCCCTGTCCGCCTCACGGGGTGCCGCGATCAGCTTTTTCTGCATCGTGTCCTATCTGGCATTCAAAGAGTACCTCACGTTCATTACTACCAGAAGGGCCGACCACAGAGTCCTGTTCTGGGCTTACCTCGCCATACCGATCCAGTATTATTTTGCCTATATCTCCTGGTACGGGATGTTTATAATCTTCATTCCGGTCTACTGCTTCCTGCTGCTCCCCGTCAGGATGTTGCTACGCGGGGATACGCAAGGGTTTCTCAAGGCCGTGGGAACGCTGCATTGGGGCCTCATGACCACGGTGTTCAGTCTGAGCCATGCGGCCTTTCTGCTTACCCTTCGCGGCGAGGATGTGGAGGGCGACTACGGAGTCAGTCTGGTTCTGCTCCTCGTCATTCTGACGGAAGCCAATGATATCGCTCAGTTCTGCTGGGGCAAGGGGTTTGGTCACGCCAAGGTGGTGCCTTCGGTCAGTCCGAACAAAACATGGGCGGGTCTGATCGGCGGCGTGGCCACCACGGCGCTGCTGGCGTGCCTGGCTGGCCCTTTTTTCATCTCGATGACGGTGTTGCAGGCGCTGCTGGCAGGGGGGCTGATCGGCATTTCCGGCTTTTTCGGGGACATCTGCGTCTCGGCGATCAAGCGCGACATCGGCATAAAGGACACGGGTAACATGCTGCCCGGTCACGGCGGCATTCTGGACCGGGTGGACAGCCTGACGTTCACGGCCCCGGTCTTCTTCCATTTCATCTACTACACGTATCACTGAGACATGAAAGGCATTCTCAGATTGCTTTGGTTCACCCTGTTCGCCAGTCCCCTGATTTTTTTGATCATGGGGGTGAACGTCAGAAACCGCCAGGGCCTTGGCACAACTTCTCCGTCCATCGTGGTCGCAAATCACAACAGTCACCTCGACGCTCTGGTCCTTATGTCGATGTTCCCCCTGTCCAGTCTGAGAAAAGTGCGTCCGGTGGCCGCGCAGGACTATTTCCTGAGAAACAGGTGGCTGGCCTGGTTCGCCCTGAACGTCATCGGCATCATTCCCTTCATGCGCTTGGCCGAGGGGCGCAGGGATGATCCCTTTGCCGCCTGCTCGGCGGCGCTGACAGGCGGGGAGACTCTTATTTTCTTTCCCGAGGGCAGCAGGGGGGAGCCGGAGCGCATGGCCGAATTCAGGACCGGGATTGCGCACTTGGCCAGACGGCATCCGAATACACCTGTAATCCCCGTCTTTCTGCAGGGAACCGGTAAATCACTGCCCAGGGGCGAATGGGTTCTGGTTCCTGTCATTTGTGACGTTGTCGTCGGGGCCGCGTTGCATTGGGACGGGTGTCGCAAGAGTTTCATGAAACGTCTCGCGGACAGCTTCGAAAGGTTGGCGTCGACAGTGAGCCGCCATGGTGTCGACTGAGGCCTGGCCTGTAGCGGGCACAACAGATTCGGGAGGAGCATTATGGAGTGGATCGAATCCGAAGGAACATTCTCCAGCTGGGATGGCGCTAAGTTGTTCTATCGCAGCTGGCGTTCGTCAGAGACGACTGACAGGGCGCTGATCTTCCTGCATCGCGGGCATGAGCACTCCGGGCGTCTGGCCCGTGCGGTGCAGGAGTTGGGGCTGGGCGATTTCAGCGCCTTTTGCTGGGACTTACGGGGGCATGGCCGATCACCGGGAGACCGGGGACACGCAGAGAACTACTACGATTTGGTCAGAGACTTGGATGCGTTTGTCCGTTTCGTTTGTGTCGAACATGGTATTTCGGCCGAAAATATCGTCATCGTGGCCAACAGCGTGGGCGCGGTCACGGCCTGTGCCTGGGCGCACGACTTCGCGCCGCGAATTCGGGCCCTGGTCCTGCTCGCCCCAGCTTTCCGCATCAGGCTATATGTCCCCATGGCCATGCCGCTGCTGCGCATGCTTCTCAAATTTAAGGAGAAGGCCTTTGTCAGCAGCTACGTGAGCGCGGCCATGCTGACTCACGACTCCGAGCAGCGGCGTCTCTATCGAACAGACCCTCTGATCACGCGTCGCATCTCCGTCAATGTCCTTGTGGAGATGCACGACACGGCCGGTCGGATCATGGACGACGCCGCCGCCATCACCACGCCGACGCTGATTCTCGCGGCGGGGTCGGACTGCGTCGTCGAAGCCGAGGCCCAGAGAAAATTCTACAGAAATCTCGGGGCGACCCGGAAGGAAATGCACGAGTATCCCGGCTTCCATCATGCCCTGCTTCACGAGGCGGGCCGGGATTGCATCATGGAGGATATCCGCGAGTTCGTCATCCGGTCCTTTACGGAGGATGTGGACCGCTCGCTTCTGCTGAACGCACACAAGGGTGGCGCTATGCGCGTGGAGTATGACCTGCTCCGGCAGTCCACGTCAGCTCTAAGGACAGCGTTCTTTTCTATGCAAAAATATGCGTTGCGGGCGCTGGGCAGGCTGAGCCGCGGAATCGCGATCGGTCTGGAGACCGGTTTCGATTCGGGGAGAAGTCTTGATTACGTGTATGAAGACCGCGCCCGTGGCCTCGGCCGCATAGGCCGGGCCATCGACCGCGCCTACCTCGACGCCATCGGCTGGAAAGGCATCCGCATGCGCCGCCGCCATCTGGAAAAACAGCTTCACGTCGTGATGGACAATCTTGAAGCCGCTGCGTCCCAGGTCACGCTTTTGGATGTTGCAACAGGCTGCGGCCGCTATGTCCTGAGCGTCCTCAAGGCGCGGAAGGGCGAAGTCGATGCGACTTTGCGGGATTGGGATGTCGGAAATCTGGAGCAGGGCCGGGCGCTGGCTTCAAGCCTCGGTCTCGGTAGAACGTGTTTCGAACGGGCCGACGCCTTTGACCCGGAGTCGATCCGGGCGGTCATCCCGCGTCCCAATGTGGTCATCGTGTCCGGCCTTTACGAATTATTTCCTGACAATGACCTGGTTCTCGCTTCCCTTACGGCCATCGGCGAGGTGACCGAGCCGGGCGGGTACCTCATCTATACGGGGCAGCCCTGGCATCCACAGCTTGAGGTCATCGCCAGGGTCCTGCCCAATCGTGACGGCGCGTCATGGATCATGCGCCGCCGTTCCCAGGCGGAACTGGACGAGATGGTCAGGTCGGCCGGATTCGAGAAAATCGGTATGGAGATCGACCCATGGGGAATATTCACCGTCTCGACGGCGCGTCGCGCCAGGGACTGACAGAGGCGGCTCTCGTCGCCGCATTCACGTCTGTGCTGTTCATCACGGTGTACGGAGGCTGTTCATGGCTGACTTCGCTGCGCGGCGATGTCGGGTCCGTAGTCTTGGCGTGGGAGCGGATGATTCCTTTCGTGCCCCTCATGATCATTCCGTACATGTCCATAGACCTGTTTTTCGTCATGGCGCCCTTTGTCTGCAAGAGATCTGACGAACGCCGGATGTTCGCCAGGCGCATCGGTTTCGCCATTCTGATCGCGGGTCTGTTTTTTTTGTGCTTCCCGCTGCGGTTCGCCTTCGAACGCCCGGCACCTGACGGATGGCTTGGAGCGATCTTCAGCTTTTTGCACGCGTTCGACCGTCCGTACAACATGTTTCCTTCGCTGCATATCGCGTTGCAAGTCATTCTCGCCGAAGTGTACGCAGCCGCCACCACGGGGTTGCTGCGATTGGCCCTGCTCGCATGGTTCGGTCTGGTCGGATTTTCGACCGTTCTCACCTGGCAGCATCATGTCGTCGATGTCATCGGCGGCTTCGTTCTGGCCGTATTCTGCTGTTACCTTTTTTCGCGTGGTCCGAGGGAACATGGAACCACGAATTATCGTGTAGCGCTTCTCTACGGTATTGGCGCGGTCTTGTTCGGCCAGGCAGCGGCAGCAACGGGGCATCTGCTTCCGGCGTGGCCAGCCGCGGCAATGCTTCTGGTCTGCAGCGCATACTGCGGGCTTTTTCCCAACGTGTATCGCAAGCACGGCGGTCGTTTGCAGCTGTGCTCCCGCATCCTGCTGGCTCCCGTCATTCTCGGCCATTTCGTGTCGCTGGTGTATTACTCCCGTCGGTCCGGTCCATGGAACGAAATACTTCCCGGTCTCTGGATGGGCCGAAGACTGTCTGATGCGCAGGCGCGTCAGGCAATCGGCCTGGGCGTTACCGCAGTTTTGGATCTGACGTCGGAATTCTCCGAGGCTCCTTCCTTTCGGGCCGTACGCTATCTGAATGTGCCCATCCTCGACCTGACCGCCCCGACCAGCGTCCAGTTCGCCGAAGCCGTCTCGTTCATCAAAAACGAAATGGAGCGCGGAACGGTCTATGTGCACTGCAAGGTCGGATATTCGCGCAGCGCTGCGATCATCGGCGGTTATCTCATCGAAAAGGGAGACTGCGGGGATGCCCGTGATGCGGTTGCTCTGTTGCGCGGGAAGAGGCCTGGTCTGGTAGTGCGTGACGAAGTCGTGTCTTTTCTGCAAACGTGTACGGTTCTGGACTGATGTCCGTCAGGCGGAAATGAAAGGAATCCTCGTAATCATCCAGTGTATCATCGCTGCCGGTTTCGCGATCCCGGAAAGGATCGTGATCCCGGTGGTCGGGGTGACACCCGGCGACTGGAACCGGAAATCCTTCTGGCATGAGTCGTGGGGCCTGTCCGGGGTCCACAAGGGCATCGACATCTTCGGCCGCCTGGGGACAGTCGTGACGAGCGCCACGGCGGGCATTGTGCTTTTTGTCGGGAGCATCGCCCGGGGCGGCAACGTGGCCGTGGTGCTGGGGCCGAAATGGCGTCTGCATTATTACGCCCACCTGAACTCCATCACGGCGTTCGCGCTTCGTCTTGTCCCGCGCGGCGGCGAACTGGGAACACTCGGCGATACCGGCAACGCACGCGGCACGCCGCCCCATCTGCACTACTCCGTAGTACGCATTTTTTTCGTCACGTGGGACATCGACGGTTCGACGCAAGGATTCTGGAAGGCGTTTTATCTCGATCCTGATCCATATCTCTTCGGCATACCATGTTTTTTCGCTTCAAGGCCCACAGCAGCTGAGTATCGATGTTTTATCCGACGCAACCGAGAACGAGGATACCGGTAATGAAAAGTCTGAGTAAAATGTGCGCATTCACTCCCTACATCCTGGTGGTGCTCCTCAACGCGATCACCGATCTGGGGCACAAAATCGTCGTTCAGAACACGGTCTTCAAGACCTTTTCGGGAACTGAACAGATCGCACTGACCGCCACAGTGAATGCCCTCCTGCTACTGCCGTTCATTCTTCTTTTCACTCCGGCCGCCTGCATCGCCGACAGGTTCTCCAAGAGCCGGGTCATCAGGATTTCCGCAGCCGCTGCGATCCCTCTGGCAGTGCTGATCGTGATCTTTTACCATGCGGGGCTGTTCTGGCCAGCTTTTCTCATGACATTCTTGCTGGCCGTGCAGAGCGCCTTCTATTCTCCAGCCAAGTATGGCTACATCAAGGAAATGACAGGACAGGAGGGTCTTGCACAGGCCAATGCCGCCGTGCAGGCGGTCACCATAGTGGCGATCCTCCTTGGCGCAGTGATTTTTTCCATGTTTTTCGAGGCGTTTTTGCCGGAAACCATGCCCGATAGTCCGCATGAAATTCTGAGGGCCATCGCTCCGTGCGGTTACATTCTGGTGGCCGGAACCGTCCTGGAAACCATCCTCGCCTTCCGGTTGCCGGAAATCCGTCCTGGAGACCGAGAGGTCGCGATCGACAGCATGAAATACCTCCGGGGAAGGTATCTGCGGGACAACGTGAAGTTGCTCAGGGAAAAGCAGGTCATCTGGCTCTCTATCGTCGGGTTGACCATTTTCTGGTCCGTGAATCAGGTCCTTCTTGCGACCTTTGGGGCTTATCTCAAGGATGTCGCCGGGGAGATGAACACGGTCGTGACCCAAGGCATGCTGGCTCTGGGCGGCTTGGGCATCGTCGTTGGTTCCGTAATGGCGGGCAAGGTGTCGCGCAATTTCATCGAGACCGGCACCATCCCCTTGGGAGCCATGGGCATGACCGTGTGCCTCTTCCTGTTGCCGAACATCGAGAGTCGGGCACTGCTCTGCACGCTCCTTTTCGCTTACGGCGTCTGCGGGGGGCTTCTGGTTGTGCCGCTCAATGCCCTGATCCAATTCTCGGCCCGGGACCGGGAAATGGGGAAAATTCTGGCCGGAAACAATTTTCTCCAGAATATCGGCATGCTGGCCTTTCTGGGGCTGACCCTTGCCATGTCGCTCGCAGGCATTGGCAGCGTGCCTATTTTCTATATTCTCGCAGTAGTCGCTCTGGCCGGCACTATATATACGCTCGGAAAGCTGCCCCAGTCCCTGATGCGGTACCTGCTCTACATTCTGTTCTCCCAGCGTTACAGGCTGTCGGTGGTCGGACTCAACAGCCTGCCGGCAGACGGCGGGGTGCTGCTGCTGGGGAACCATGTCAGCTGGATCGACTGGGCGGTGCTGCATCTGGCCGTCCCGCGCCGTTTGCGTTTCGTCATGGAGCGCTCCATTTATGAGCGCTGGTACCTGAAGTGGTTTCTCAGGCGCCTGGGCATGATTCCCATTTCCTCGCGGGGCAGCAAACAAGCCCTGCGGGATGTGGCGGCGGCCCTCAAGGCTGGTGAATGCGTGGTTATCTTCCCCGAAGGCGCCATCAGTCGCAACGGACAACTCGGCGAGTTCAAGCGCGGTTTCGAGATTCCGGCCCGTGAGTCGGAATGTGTGATCGTCCCCTTCTATCTGCGCGGTCTCTGGGGCAGCCTGTTTTCCTTCGCCGGTCCGCGACTGCGGGAGACGTCACGCATCCGCGGCATCCGTGACGTGACGGTCTGCTTCGGGCCACCGATGGCCGCAGCGAGCTCGGCTTCGGAAGTCAAGAAAATCGTTTCCAGGCTGTCCATCGCGGCCTGGAAGGAGTATTCTCAAACTTTCGATCCCCTGTACATGGCCTGGCTCAAGACAGCCAAGCGGTATCCGGGGCGGCGCGCAGTGGCCGACTCGACGGGGAGCGATATGTCCCAGCGCATGCTTCTGTCCACGTGCATTATCGCCTCCCGCATGCTGAGAAAAAGGACCGTCGGCCAGAAGAACGTGGGTGTGCTTCTGCCGGCCAGCGTCGGAGGGGTCATCGCCAACATGTCCCTGCTTATGCTCGGCAAGACAGTGGTAAACCTCAACTACACCACGGGGCCGGACACGCTGCCGGGGATTCTCGAGCGGGCGCATATCGGGACCATCGTGACATCCGAGGCGTTTCTCGCCAGACTCCGGGGCAGGGGGATCGACCTGGACGGGATTCTGCGGGACCGTGAGGTGTTTTTCATGGAAACGCTGCGCTCGGGCATCGGCAAGGGCGCTTTTATCGCTACCATGATCGCGTCGCAGGTTCTGCCCGCCTTTGTCCTGCGGCTTCTCTTTTTTCATCGGGTTTGCCTGGAGGATACTGCGGCCATTCTCTTCAGCAGCGGTTCCGAAGGATCACCCAAGGGAGTCATGCTCACTCACGAGAACATCATGGGCAACATCAAGCAGGTGGCCAGCCTGTTCAACGCCCGGGATCATGATGTCTTCCTTGGGACGCTGCCGCTCTTTCACGCTTTTGGCCTCACGGTGACCACGTTCATGCCGCTGATTGAAGGCATACCTGTGGTCTGCCACCCCGATCCCACGGACGCCTACAGGATCGGATGCCTTGCCGCCGAACATCAGGCGACGTTCCTCTGCGCCACCCCGACATTTCTTGGCCTCTACGCCCGCAATCAGAAACTGCACCGTCTCATGTTCTCCTCTCTGCGTCTGGTTGTCGCCGGTGCGGAGAGGCTCAGCGACGAGACACGTCGGGCCTTCAAGGAAAAGTTCGGGTTGGAGATTCATGAAGGCTACGGCACCACGGAGACCACTCCGGTGGCCAGTGTGAATACCGTGGACGTGCTTAACACCAATGGATTCTCGGTGCAGGTGGGCTCGAAGCCGGGGACGGTGGGCCTGCCATTGCCAGGAAGCGCCTTGCGCGTCGTGGATCCGGAAACACTTGAGGATCTGCCCACAGGGGAAGCCGGCCTGATCCTCATTGGCGGCACTCAGATCATGAAGGGATATTTTGATGACGAGACCAGGACAAGGGGCGCCATTGTCGAGCAGGACGGCATCCGTTGGTACAAGAGCGGCGACAAGGGACGTATCGATGAGGACGGCTTTCTTGTAATTATGGACCGTTATTCGCGTTTCGCAAAAATCGGCGGGGAGATGGTCAGCCTGGCTACCGTGGAGGAAGCGTTGCTTCGCGCCGCCCTTGCGGGTGCCGAATGCGTGGCCGTAGCCGTGCGCGACGTGAAAAAAGGGGAACGAATTGTGGCCCTGGTCAGTGGCATGAATGAGCCTGCGGTCCTCAGGAAAACCATGATCGAAAGCGGGACGAATCCGCTCTTAGTCCCTGACAAATTTTATGCCGTTGAGGAAATCCCGAAGCTCGGGACCGGCAAGAAGGATCTTGCAGGCGCAAAAGCAATGGCGCTTGAATTTGCGACTGCGTAAGGGAGAGTTGAGTCGTCGTTCTTTATCAGTCTCTTATTGTTAAGCAATTTTTCAATTTGCTCGACGTTGCGAAGATGTCTTGACGGAGCGCTCAGGTTTTCTTCTGGCCTTCTTGAAGATGCGAGGTGCATTTGTCCAATTATCGCATTGCTTCCATGGTGCTTCATTTCATATGAAGCGGATGAAGAGTGGCCACGGAGGCTTTAGAGCAGTCCGGTCAGCCAGTACAGCGTGGGCAGTACCACGATCAGAGCCAGGGTGGAGGCGAACCAGCAGGCGTTGGCCAAGTCGATGTCCAGGTCGTAGATGGATGGCGGGATGAGGGCCGTGAAGGCCACTGGCATGGAGGACAGGATGAGCACGACCTTTAGGGGTGCGCCGCCCATGATGCTTCCAAATCCCAGGGCGGCCGCAGCTCCTGTGGCCATAATGGGCATGCACACGAATTTGATGCCCATGATGACCGCGCATTCTCGCAAATACTTGCTCAGGCGTGTGAAGCGCATGGCAAGGCCGATGGAGAAAAGCATCATGAGCGACCCTGTCGGCACGAGGATGCTGTTGAGCAGCGGGAAGAAGGAGGGGCGCTCAAGGCCGGAAAGGTTGAGGATTCCCCCGAGCAGCATGGAGGACAAGGCCACGATGATGAACGGGTCGGTCACGACGCGCCGCAGGCCCGCCATGGCCCCGCCGCCCTGCCTTCCGCCCTCGGCATAGGCCCGGGCCAGGGGGAAGCCGAAGGAGAAATAGACGATCTCCTCGAAGAGCTTGTAGGCCGGGACCAGGGCGAAGGCCGCCTCGCCCAGGAAGGTGTGGCAGACCATGGCCCCGATGGCCCCGATGTTGGTGAAGGAGCCGCAGCAGTAGAAGGCTCCGGTCTGACGTGCGCTCAGGCCCAGGGGCCTGGCCGCGGCCAGGGCCAGGAAGCCGCCGAGCAGGAACACCGAGGCCCCCACGAAGGGCATGGCCACCAGTTCCACGTCCCCCAGGGACAGGTTCCAGATGGCCCCGCAGTAGGTCAGGGGCAAAACCCATAGCAGCGCCGCCTTCTGCAGGCCCACGCGCAGCCGCGGCATGTCGACGGGCAGGCTCAGTCGGCCTGCGTCCACGGCCATGCGCACGAGCCAGCCCAGGCCCAGGCCGGTGACGATGACGGTCAGGGAGAAGAGAACTTTGTCCATGTCGTGTGCTTGCGTCAGCCGCGTTTGCTTCCGCGGAAGGCCACGTCAAAGGCCGTCTCGGTGCCGAGTCGTGCGATTCTGTCTGCTATGCGCATGTGCTCAACTCATTTCAGTTTGATGATTTCAGCTTCCAATCCGTCCAGCGCCGTGCGGTGAAACGCCGTTACCCTCTGCCTCTTGATCTGCCCCGGGTCGGCTGCGAGGGCCGCGAATCGGGCCTGCCGCTCCTAGAATTTCCGCCACGCCTGCTCGCACCCGGGTCTTCCGACCTTTCATTGCGTCTGCCGCGTCCCTTCGACTCCGGTTTTGAATCAGCTCCGGATTTGCCGCGGGCGTCCGGCTTGTCGCTCCTTCTGCCACGCGCACTCGATTCGGGCTTCGCGCCGGTGCCGGATCCACCTTTGGCGTCGGGTTTCTCCTTCCTTGCGCCGCGCGGCTTTGATTTGGAGCCCGAATCCTTTTCGGAGTCTGACTTTTTGGAGCTTCCGGACTTCACGCGCAGTTTGGCGTCCGATTTCTTGGCCACCAGCGCCTTGATTTCCCTCGGGGCGTTCCTCTCGCTCTTCATGTTGCCTGGCCGGTAAAGCACGAAATCGGGAAGGTCGCTGTCTTCCGTGAATCCCTTGACCGCTTCCACGGGAATCTTGTTGCGCAACAGGTTCTCTATGGCCAGCAGGAGATTGTGCTCCTCGGGGCTGACCAGGGACACGGCGATGCCGCTGACACCGGCGCGGCCTGTGCGGCCGATGCGGTGCACGTAATCCTCGGGAGAGTTCGGAATATCGTAATTGACCACGAAGGGCAGGTTGCTGATGTCGAGTCCGCGAGCCGCCACGTCCGTGGCCACGAGGATGTGGATCTTACCGTCCTTGAACTCTTCGAGGGTGCGCTTTCTGAGCGACTGGCTCTTGCTTCCGTGCAGGGCCGCGACGCTGATCCCGTGCGCGGCCAGTTTGTCGGTCAGCCTGTTGGCCCAGGTCCGGGTGCGGGCGAAGACCAGGATGCGGTCCTGGTTCTGCTTTTCGATGAGGTGCAGCAGCAAGGGAAGCTTGTTGTCCTTGTTCACCATGTGCACCTTCTGCACGACCGCTTCGGCCGCGGCAGTGTCGGGCGTGACCTCTATGTATTCCGGCTTGTCCAGCATCCGCGCGGCCAGCGCCTTGATTTGCGGCGTGTAGGTGGCCGAGAAGAGCATGGTCCTGCGGTCCTTGGGCAGAAGGTCCAGGATGGTGTTGATCTCGCCGCTGAATCCGAGGTCGAGCATCCTGTCGGCTTCGTCAAAGACCAGAAATTCGATGGATGCGAGGTTGAGATGCTCCTGGGTTGCAAGGTCGATCAGACGCCCCGGGGTGGCCACCAGGATGTCGATGCCGCGTTGCAGTCGCGCGATTTGGGGTTCGATGCGCACTCCGCCAAAGGCCACGGTACAGCGCAGGGAGACCTTGCGCGCATAGGCCTTGATGCTCTCGCCGACCTGTAGGGCCAGTTCCCGCGTGGGGGTGAGGATCAGGGCGCGGGGGTGGTGGCCGTTGCCGCGCGTCTGGCCCAGAATCTGGACGATGGGCAGGCCGAAGGCATCTGTCTTGCCCGTTCCGGTCTGAGCGCGGGCCAGGATGTCCCGCCCGGAGAGGATGACGGGTATGGCCTGAGCCTGGATGGCGGTGGGGGCTTCATAGCCCTTGTTCTTGACAGCTTTCAGAAGTTCGACCCGCAGGCCTAGTTGATCAAATGACATAATATTCCTTCGACGGTGGGTGATGAAAAAAGTGTGTGGGCGAACCGGGGTGTCCGGAGATTGGATTAAGTCCGAAAAAATGGGATGCGGATTTGAATGCGTTCGCAAGCCATTCTCTAGTCAGTTCCGGCGAGAGTGTCCACTCTGCAAGGGAATGGTAACCGGAGCGGTTTTGCAGGTCTTGAATTTCAGTAATTCCGAACCTTATGAATATATTGCCGCACGAATGCCAACGTGCTACTTGGAAATAAATTTCCACTATGGCTGCTCCGATTTCCTCACGCCCCAATAGTGGCACGAAATCTGGAGCCTTTGAATGAACGCGATCTTTTATACCCGGGAGTGGATCATGGGCGACAAGGGCGGAAAAAAAGACAAAGACAAGATGCAAAAGCAGAAAGAAAGCAAAAACGCTGAAAAGAAAAAAGAAAAACAGGACAAACAGGTTAAGAAAGTTTGATTCTGTTTTAATGCTCTTTTTTCTATTTTGTCATTCATTTAATGGTGTTGGTGAAGATTCAAACGCATGGATCTGCAATGGAGGGGAGAAGTCTCCCCTTCATTGTCTTGAATTTTCATTTTAAGCACTCGACTCGATTCCTTCCCAGGTTTTTGGCGTTATACAATGCCTGATCCGCACGAATCATCAAATCGGACACCGTTTCCGCTTTCAGACGAAGCTCCGCGACTCCAATGCTGGTCGTTATATGCACGGGCCGAGCATCCTTTGTAAAAAGTTCCATTTTTTCCACTCGGGCACGAATTCTTTCGGCAACCGTGCAAGCCGTTTCCATGTCGGTTTCCATGAGCAGCAAGGCAAACTCTTCGCCACCGATGCGGCCAAAGAGATCGGAAGTCCGCAATTCCTCCTGGCAGGTTTGGGCAAAGGCTTTCAGGGTCGAATCGCCCATGGCGTGTCCGAAGGTGTCGTTCACGGCCTTGAAATGGTCGATATCAAGCATGAGCAGACTCAAGGTGCAGCCATGGCGTTCGCAGCGCTTGATTTCTTTGAGCACGGAATTCAGGAAATGTCGTCGGTTGGCTACGCCGGTCAGGCTGTCGGTGGTGGCCTGGCGTTCGAGTTCGAGGCGCAGGTCCCGGCGTTCGGAAATATCCCGGGTCACGCCGTGGATTTCCATGGCTCCTGTTCTGTCGCTTCTGACGTAGCGCACGATGGCTTCGGTCCAGACGGACGAACCGTCTTTGTGAACCTGTTCGACTTCGCTCGTCAGGTACGTGTTCTCGTCAATTTTACCTGCAAGAAAGTCATCAAGGTTGGCCTTAATGATTTGCTTGAGCCTTTTGGCTTCGCCTGGGGCCAGGGCCGCGTCGAGGGGCTGGCTCATTATCTCTTCCGGGGTGAATCCTCGCAGGCGTTGAACGGAAGGGCTCACGTAGGTGAAGCGCAGCGTGCTCGCATCCAGAATCCAGACGACGTCCTTCATGGTTTCGGTCAGGTTGCGGTAATGGGCCTCTCTTTCGGTCAAGGCGGCCTGCGCCTGTTCGCGGCGTTCTATCTCGACTTGCAGACCGGCATTGGTGAGCCTCAGCTCCTCCTTGTTTTCCTTAACGGTGCGCAGGGATTCTTCCAGTTGCGTGGTCATGGAATTGAAGGCCTTGGAGAACTCTCCCATGAAATCCAGTCGCTGGCTGAAATCGCCGGTCGCGATCATCTGTGTTTGCCAGGTCATGTGCTTGAGGTTCGCTTGTAGCGTCTTCAATGCACCGGCGGTGTAGCCTTTCAAAGGGGTTTTGACGGAGAGGTCGCCGCCGGCGATGGCCATGACGATGCGCCGCAACTCCAGGAGTTCCGCATACAGGTGCGCGAATTCGGAATCGTCGGGAAGATCGGCGGGTATCGGCGGGGGGACCTTTGCCGTCAGGATTTCGCGCAGCAGGGCGCAGTTCTTTTCAGGTTCCAGGCTCACGCAGTCTCCTGTGCCTGTGCGGTGAAGCGGCAGGTCCGGTCTCCGGTGCACCAGCAGTCCACTTCCTTGACCTTGAATTTTTTGCCGGTGAAGCTCTCCATGAGACCGGCGATGAAGCCTTCGTCGTAGACGCAGACTTCGTAGTCCAGTTCAGGGAGTCCCGAACAATCGAGGTCTTCGGACATGGTGATGACGAAGGAGCCCTTCTCTATATCCGCCGATTCAACGCGCATGATGCCAATGCCCAATTCTCGCAGGATTTCCTGCAAGGTTCGCACGAATTCATTCAGATCCGTGATTCCCTGACAGAATTTATTGTAGAACGCCGTGCCCGCCAGCTTGCCTGCCTCATGAAAGAGTGCGTCGGTTTGCGCGGTACCGTAATGACTCTCCAGCGCGTCCCGGAAAACGAACTGCATAAGACGGTAAACCTCGATTCGCGTCATGGGCCCAAGATTGGGACGCCCCAGTTCAATGTCGCCGATGAGGTCCCAGGAGAATTTGTATTTACGGTCAGACATGGTTCACCATCGTTGTTAAGATTCAAATATGTCAGACATATCTGTCCGGATGGCGAATATCAAGGAGCTTGTGATTGTGGGCAGAACTGTCGATTCGAACGGCACTGAACTGTTGGCGATATCCTCACGTCTTGGATGGTCAATCACGTGACCGGGGAATGGTTTGTTCAAGCCATGCGGCACTGATTCAAGTCGTCATTTGCTTATGCCGATTTGGTCTCACGCAGAATTTGACATTGATTCAGCGAAGATGTGTTTTTGCATCTTCACTGTCCGATCTGAAAACTTTGACGGTTTTGTTAAATAACGTTTCGTTATATTTCAAAAAAAGTAAATCGGGCATCAGTCCGTCCAGTGCATGCGCGCCATTTCCACGAGGCGCCCGAGATCAACGTCCGCGCCAAGCACTCCTCGAAGGGTGCCCGATGCGTCGAGGATGGGAGCGGAAACCGTGAGGCAGTAAGCGTCGGTGGCGGCGGAGCGGTAGAAGTCCGAGACATAGGTTTTGCGCCGTTCCGCAGGGTGGCGGAACCAAGGCCGCTGTGACCAGTCCTTGCCAAGGCCGGTGTCGCCGTAGATTGTGCTCACCTGGCCCACGTTGTCCACGATTTGTCTGCCCTTGGCGTCGGTTACGTATAGCAGCTCGAAAAGCCCTTGGCTCATGGCGTTGCGCAGGGCGGTTTCCACCGGGCGGCGCTCCATGGCGCTGATGCCGGCGTCACGTACCAGGACTTCAACGGCGCACCGGGCCCGCTCATGGGCGGCGAATCGCAGCCTGCCCACGGCTGCAAGCTGGCTCTCGGACGTTTCGCTGACCTGCCGGGCATGGATGGCCAGGGTTTCGGCCTCGCGAGCCTGGGAAGCGCTGCCGTCTTGCAGCGCGGCAAGGCTGTCCTGCACGGCGGCTACGTCCCTCACGATATTCTGGCTTTCGCCGCGCAGATTCGCGGCCAGTGCCCCTCCTTCCTCCACGCATGGCCGGGCCACCCGCGCATCCTCCAGGCAGGCGTCCATGGAAGTCTGCATCCGCCCCACAAAGTCTTCCACCCGGCGCACAGCCTCGACCATGGAGGCGACATTCCGGCCGATTTCGTCGTTCTGGTCGTCGACACGTGTGGTGGCGTCCACGGTCTGGTGGGATAGGGTGCGGATTTCGTTGGCGATGACGCCGAATCCTTTTCCCGCCGCTCCGGCATGGGCGGCCTCGATGGTGGCGTTGAGGGCGAGCATGTTGGTGTTGGCGGCAATGTCGCGGATGGCGTGGGCAACGGAGCCGATGCCCTTGATGCGCGTTTCCACCGTGGCCACGAAGCCGAGCAGTTCGGCCATGGCGCCGGAGAGTTCTTTGGCGCGCATCTCGACTTCGCCCAGACGGGATTCCAGGCGGGCCATGTGTTCTATGGCGGCCTGCGCCATCTCGGCCTGACGTGTTGCGTGCCCGTTCATGGCATCGGCGCGGTCGGCCACTGCGGCGGTATGCTTCCCGATCACGGCCACCTGCCTGAGCCCATCCTCGGTGGTGGCATTGACCCGCGACCCCAGAGCGTCCAGGGGGCTGGCCAGCCGCTGCAGGGCAATGGCCCCGGCAACGGCGTCAAGTAACGCGGCATCGGTGCGCGTGTCCGCGCCGGGGGGTGTGCTTGCGGGTGAAGAAACGTCCTTGTTCCGTTTGCTTATCCAAAATTGTAAGAATTGCATGGTGTTGCCTCCTGGGGAAAGGAGGAGAGCAAGTGCTGTGCCGGGAGAATGGGAGACGAACCGGGATTTGCAATCTTCAGGGCAAAAAAAAGGTGGTAAAAAAGCAGATCAAGCCTTGAGTCGGTCTTGCCTTGATACCACCCTGGCCATGCAGGCAGGACATCGGAGGTCACGTATCGGAGATTTCCGTCACGGCCTTGTCTTCGTGACGTCAGCCCTGTTTTTTCCAGACGCGGTCCTCCGGAAACAGGTGGGAGCCGGTCGCTATCTCCAGAGGTTTTGCAAGCCAGTCCTGCGTGGTTTCAACCCAGCGCACAAAGTGGGGAGTTGCCTTGTGTTTTTCGAAGGCTTCAGCATCTTGATAGACTTCATAGAGGTGGAGAAGGTTCTCGTCATCATGATCCTGAACGATATTGAAAAGCAGGCAATCCGGTTCATTGTTTACTGAGCCACGCCCATCAGCGAGCATTTCTTCAATAAACATCTTTTTGTGCTCCGGCTTGATGTGAACTTTTACGATAACGGCGAACATGCATTTCTCCTTGTGCTGTGTCAAAATGTCACATATGTTTGATGGTACAAGATAATCTGAAGAAGAGTACACGAAATGAATAGGTTGCGGCAAGCATTTCGCACTGGAAAATTCATTCGTCCTGCACTTTTAAAGTTTGGATTGGCGCTCATGAAACGTGAACCTCTGTGCGAACATGCTGTTCAATCACTGGCATGGCGGTTCAGGAAGATGTGGTCGGCCGGGTTCCGGGTGCGCCAATCAGCCGCGGACGGTTCGATCGCGTCCCTGTTTCTTGGCCTGGTAGAGTGCCGTGTCCGCGCGTTGCAGCAGCGTGTCGGCACTGTCGCCGGGAACGTACGAGGCGACCCCTATGCTGATCGTGCAGCGTCCGACCGAACCGAAGTCCGTCTCATGCATGCTCTTGCGGATGCGCTCGGACGCTTCCAGGGCATGGTCGGGGTCCGACTCGGGAAAGAGCGCGAGGAATTCCTCGCCACCCCATCGGCCGGCAGTGTCGGTTGTGCGCACCATCCGCGCGAGGATGTTTCCGACCTGCTTGAGCACCCTGTCACCGGCCAGATGGCCGTGCCCGTCGTTGATCATCTTGAAATGGTCCAGGTCCAGCATCGCGATGGAAAGCGGGCGGCCGTAGCGGTGGGCTCGCTGCAACTCCGAATCCAGGGCCTCCATGATCGCCATCCTGTTGGCCAGTCCGGTCAGGGCGTCGGTCCGTGATATGCGGGCGAGTTCGTGGTTGTGTCTGCGCAGTTGCCACGCCCACGCCAGCATGAGGGCAATGACGGCGAAGCTTCCGGCCGCGACCCTGGCCAGAAGCCGGTAATCGGTTCCGGCGTGGACGTTTATGGACACGTGCTCATTGGCGATGCGGCCGCGCTCGGTCGGACCGATGGAGGCCACGGCCCGACTCAGGATGTCCCTTAGCCTCGGTTCCTGCCGGGATACGCCGATGCGCAGAAGATTTTCGTAATCGGGAAACTTGCCGGCAATTTTCAGGTTGAAGAGCCCCTCCTTGCGGATGGTGTAGGCCGCGACGATGAGCGATCGCATGGTCATGTCCGCCTTCCTGGTCGAGACCATGTCCATGGCTTCAGCCTCGGTTGCCGTGACCAGCACCTTGAGATTGGGGTACGCCGCGCGGATACGTTCTTCCATGGCCGTCCCGCGCGGGAAGACGATGGTCTCGCCATCCAGTTCGGCCGGGTCGGAGATGAAGGGGTGCTCTTCCCTGGTGATGAACACGTTGGGGTCCGAGAACAACGGTTCGGTGAACAGCAGCCATTCGTCGCGCGTGGGCGTCTGGTTCAGGAAGCTGAGCGCCAGGCACTTCCCCTGGCGTGAGAGCTCCAGGCTTTCGTCCCAGTCCTTGGTGCGCAGCAGTTCGAAGTGGACGCCGGATCGCTCGGAAACCAGCGCGAGCAGATCGGCGGCGATGCCCCGGTATGTACCCTGGTCATCGACCTGCTCGAACGGGGCCCAGTCCGGGTCCACGCACAGAGTGACCGGGCCGAGCGTATCGAGATATTCCCTTTCATTCAGTGAGCTGTCGGAAGCCCGGCCTGCAACCGGTGCGGGAAGCAGCGCCAGGCACAAAAGCGTCAAACAGAATGCGGTCCAATGCGGTTTCTTCATTTTGGTCACGTTTGCGAAGTCAATGCAGATGAATGATGATCGGATGCTTGTACTGCGTGATGTGAACAATTCGCCAGAACGTCACTTCATCAAGACGCGCATGCCATGCTGTCTTGCCTATAGCCGCCAGAAACATCGGCTGGTTCATTCCGCCGGTCCGGCCGGGTCAATCCGGCGCATGCGGATAGATCAAATATTATTGATAATGTCCAGATTAGGAATTGTTACCAGATAGTTGGCGAGGCTGTCGATATGTTTTGGTGAAGGGCGCCGAAGAGCACATGGTGCGGCAAGTCTTGGGGAGACCGGGCTATCTTCGCTTTGGCGGACACACCAACTCCCCCTGATGGGAATGAGAGGTGTGTTCATGAGGAGTCATCGCAAGTGCGATCCTGATTTCGAGCGAGAGGCAGTCCGTCTGGTCATCGAAAACGGCGTGGGAATCCGCGAGGCCGCGCGCAGTCCGGGCATGACGTATGGCGTCTTGAAGGGTTGGGTGCAGAAGCGGCGAGAGCATTGAGACGCGGCCGTCGTGGGCGGTCATGCTGCGCAATTCCGAGCTGCGCAAGACCGCTGAAACTACGCCTCGCGTCTGAACTCCAGGACGAATGTTGCGCCCTGAGTGCTTGCCCCAAGGTCGATACCGGCCCCATGGGCCTTGAGCACGGAGCGGCAGATTTCAAGGCCGAGGCCTGTGCCGCCCGAAGCACGGCGGGTGGTGAAGAACGGCGTGAAGACCTTGTCGCGGTTGGCCTGGGAAATGCCTCGTCCGTTGTCTGCGACGGCAAGACGGATTGAATCCGGCGTCGGCGAAACGGACAGCCGGATTCTGTCCGCTCCGTGCTGCAGGCTGTTCTCGGCCAGATTGCCCAGGACCATTTCCAGCGCGTCCTGGGCGATGGGGAGTTCGGTTTCGCAATCTTCGTCAAAATCCACAGTCAACCCCCGATCTCTGAAGGCGCTGCGCACGGAATCCGCCACGGTGTCCAGCCTGCAACGGCTTCGGCTTGGGGGCATGGCGTCTGCCCGGGCCAGTTCCAGCAGACGGTTGACCAGCAGTTTCATGCGCCGGGTGTCTGCCTGAAGATTGTTCAGGAACTGCCTGCTTTGCTCCGGGTCCATGGTGCCCAGGTGCTCGGTGAGCAGTTCCAGGGCCCCCTGCATGGACGCCAGAGGCGTCTTGAACTCGTGGGAGACATGCCCGGCGAACCGTCTGATGTAGTCGGCGCGTTCGGCCAGGCTTTCGGACATGGTCACGAAACTTTCGGACAGGCGCGCCATCTCCTGCGTGACGGGCCTGGCGATGGGCTGCACAGTGCGGATTTCACCGGTGCGCAGAAGGTCGATTTGCCGCAGCAGTTCGCGAATGGGCCTGGCGATGCCCGATGAGACGAAGAGGCCGAGCAGAACGGTCAGCAGGCTCATGACAAGCATGGCCAGCGCGACTTCGTAGCGCACATCGAACAGACTCTTGAGGATGCTCACGGGCGTGCGCGAAAGGTAGACCACGCCGAGCACGGTCTCACCGTCCAGGACCGGCATGGCCACGAACACCCGCACGTCCGTGCCCCGGCTGATGGAGTAGATGGAGGGTCTGGGTTCATCGGAGATCCGCCGCCGGATGACGCTGGCGTATTCGCCGACCAGGGCCTGCCGCACTTCCGGTACGTGGGCCAGGGACAGGCCGGTCTCGGAACGGCCGGCCAGGACCGTACCGCGCTCGTCAAGCAGGCGCATGCCGGCCAGGGTGATTTGCTGGGTTTCGCGCATGATCCGGGCAAAGAGCGATGCCGCCCGCACCAGGTTGGGTGCGGGCGGCGTTTCGGCGGGCTCGGCTTCGGGACGCGGCGGGGCGACGGGATCGTTCAGGCTCAGGCGCGGAGCGATGGGCGTCAGGGGAAGATCGTCCGTGAATTCCCGTGCCTGCTCCAGAACGAGATTGCGCCATGTGGCGGAAAGGACCGCCGCCTGGCTGATGAGTTCCTGCTCCGTCTCGCGGACCAGCACGTTTTCGAACGTCCGGAACACATGGATGGCCCCGATCGGTAGGGCCAGCACCGAGAGCATGACGGCAAGAAGGATGGTGCGCAGGCGATACAGGCGTTTCATGGCGGTCAGACCCGGGTCAGGGTGTATCCGACGCCGTGCAGGGTCTCGATCAGACCGGGGGAACCCGCATCCGCGAATTTCCGGCGGATGTGCCGGATATGGCTGTCGATAGTGCGGTCGCTGACCACTGTTTCCGTCCCGTAGGCAACATCCATGATCGTGTCGCGGCTGAAGACGCGGCCGGGCTGGCGGATCAGCATTTCAAGGATGGCGAATTCCGTAGCCGTCAGCCTGACGGGCCGCGTGTCCCAGGTGACCGTGCGCCGTGCGGGACACACTTCCAGGGGCCCGTGGCGCAGCACTTCCTGCTCGGGCGCGGCCTTGCCCATGGACCGTTTCAGGATGACGCCGACCCGGGCGACAAGTTCGCGCGGGCTGAAGGGCTTGGTCACGTAGTCGTCGCCGCCGATCTCCAGACCGAGCACGCGGTCGATCTCGTCGTCTCTGGAGGAAAGGAAGAGGATGGGCACATCGGAAGTCCTGCGGATGACGCGGCAGACCTCGAGGCCGTCCATTTCCGGCATGTTGATGTCCAGCACCATCAAGTCCGGCGTCCGCGCGGCGAAGGCTTCCAAGGCCTGGCGCCCGTCCCGGGCCAGGGTGACGCGCATGCCGGCCTTGCCCAGGGCGAAGCTGATGATTTCGAGAATGTGCTGGTCGTCGTCGGCAACGAGAATGTGTTTTGTCATGAATCCTCCGGTCATGCAGAGTTCCTGTCGCTAGCGTGTTTCGCGCCGGAAGGGAATCGGTGCCGGAGAAGATCCGGCACCGTCCATATTACTCCTTCGCCTCTTCGAAGCTGAAGGTTTTCGGCGGTTCGGCCTTGGCTGTTAGGGCATACCAGTCGAAACGGCGGGTGCCGAGCATGATCGCGCTCAGCACGGCGAAGAGCAGGAGGCTCCCCATGACGAGGGCGTGATCCTCGGCTTGCAGAATGATGTAAAGCAGGGCGTAGAGCGCACTCAACCCCGAACCCAGCACCAGCCCGTGCCGCCTGCTGCGCAGGATGGCTCCGAAGTAGGCCGTCAACAGGCCGGTACAGGCAAGGGAAGCGCATACGTACGCCCACAGGAAGCTGATGTGTTCGGACAGGGCGATGAGCAGCAGATAGAAAATGAGCAGGGCCACGCCGACAAAGGTGTACTGCACCGGATGCAGCGGCAGTTTCTTCAGAAGTTCGAAGAGCGTCATGCAACTGAAGGTCAGCAGCAGAAAAAGCAGGGCGTATTTGATGCTGCGCTCGGATTGCTGATACACGTCGACGGGCTGCACGAAATTGACGCCTACCGTGCGTTGCATCAGGTTTCTGCCGTCGCCGTTGTGCAGGCCGGCGAGCGCTTCGGCCGTGTTGCCGGAAAAGGCCGAGGAACGCCAACGCGACGAAAAGCCCTTGTCATCGATGTCGCGAGTCTCCGGCAGCATGTCCCCGAAAAATCCCGGATGGGCCCAGTCGGCCGACAGGCGGATGTCCATGGTTTCGGCCAGCAGCGCGAACTGCATGGATTTCATGCCTTGCAGATCCATGTCGAAGGCAAATGGGATGGTCTCGCCGCGCTGCGTGTCCAGCCTGGGCACCTTGACGTGCATTCCGTCGGTGTATTTGGGCGTGTCGCTCCCGGGTTTGAATTCAAGCTCCTGCCCCATCCACTGCAGCGGGCCGCTCCGGACAATGCCGCGCTGGTCCGAAACGAGCACACTGACCTGCGGCGTTCCCCATTCGATGCGCTTTTCCGGGTTCTCCGAGACAATGTCGAGCAGGGGTTGGGTGTCGAATTCTCCCTTGAAACGTGCCGCACCCGAATAGACCGGCACCTCGTAAATCCCTCTGTAGCGAACGGTTGTCTCCAGTTCGGAGGCCGCCTCCAGGGTCTTGGGCAACAGATAGGCCGTGCTGTGACTGACCTGCTGACGGGTGACCACGTGCTTGCTTCCGTCGTTGATGACTTCGCTGACCATCCAGATCATCTGGTATGGCACTGCCAGGATCGGCCCACCCAGAGTCTGCGCCCCCGGCCAGCTGCGTTCGATGCTGGAGTAGGCCCGCAACCTCCAGCCCTCCCTCTCGGAGATGAGCGAGTCAAGCATCATCTGAGGGATCATGAGCAGGATGATAAGCAGGGCAATGAATCCGATTTTGTACAGGAAATGGTTTCGCATGACGTTCTCCTTGCGTTGTGGTGCTGGTGTCATGGACGAAGTATCCGTTCCTTGTGCAGATGAAGGCAGCGGCTTGTGGAATGTGCGTGCAGAATTGTGCAGATTGTGTGCAGGCCAGATCCGTGAGGGGGGATATTATCTGCAAACAGTCAGTTGTCGGTAATCGGCCTCACAAGAGAACATGTCTGGATTTGTATGCTTTGGGCCAGAGAAGGTGGTGTTTTGGGCGGCGTTATCAAGGTGATTACCCATTGCGGTTAGCGGATTTCGTGATTATAAAAAAAGTCTGTTTTTTTATTCGGTAATTTTTTTGACTGTCTAGTTTTCGTCCTTATTGCTGCGTTTTTTCGCTTCTTTTTAATCCAAAGGTTTTTGTATGAAAATTCGGTATCGAGCTAATCCTAGAAAATTGCTGGAAGCTTTGGTTTTGATCGCCGAAAATTGTCCTGACTCATATTATCATTTTATCCTGAAGACGCTTTTTTACGCGGACAAATTTCATCTTCAAAAATATAGGCGTCCGGTTACAGGGGATGTTTATGTAAAGATGTCCTACGGTCCTGTGCCTTCACTTGCCTACGATATGTTGAAGCAGAATGAAAATCTTCCAGCCCAGGTGCTTGATGAGGTTCAAGCGGCATTAGATGTTCATAAATTTGGAAGATATCCTGCAGTTTCTGCAAAGCGCCTTCCGAATCTAAATCTCTTTTCCGGTACTGACATTGAGTGCTTGAAAGAAGCATTGAGTTCTTGTTCGCCAATGGGTTTTGAGGCATTAACAAATTTGACTCATCGTGAAAGGGCTTGGGAAGAAGCAGAGATGAATCAAGAAATGAATTTTGAGTTATTTATCGATGAAGATTTGCCGAACCGAGAAGAATTGATAGAGTATATTAAGGAAACTTCACCTTGCCTTGCCTTGTAATAAAGTCTGGACAGGCGGCCTTTCTTCGTTTTCAGTTTTTTGACCCGCCTAAAATAAAAATATGCCTTTGCATCTGTATAGAGCAAGGGCTTTTTTTTATCATAAGTTCAAAACCATATCGTTGGGCGCCTCCAGATTCCCAACTCAAGATTTTCAAAGAGGAATTGGGATGTTTAGATCGTGATTCATACTTGGATATTTCAAAGGCGTATGAATTTGATCCGCATGTGATTTCTAAGGGCGTTGAAAAAGGGGTGTACACGCTCGCTCCCACAGCGTTGTCCCGAATAAAGAACGCGTTGTCCTGACCTGCCCGGCACTTTTCAGACCAGTCGAAACTTGAGATAGGTTCCCCCTCAACCACGAGGGAACTGATGAAAAAGGGACGATTTTCCGAAGA